>VAZF01000194.1 GCA_005888425.1 Alphaproteobacteria bacterium | reverse complement strand
CCTTCGGCTCGACATTGGCGCGCCGCAACACCTCGGCGATCGCGACCTCGCCCAGCTTGTGAGCCGGGAGGCTCGCCAAGCCGCCGTTGAAGGCCCCGACCGGAGTACGGGCGGCGCTGGCGATGACGATGTCGGTGTCTGGCATCGGGGGGGATCTCCTGAGGCGGGTTGCGGCGGGGCCGAATTTATGTGGGCAGCGGGTGCGGCATCTAAAAGCCGCGACCGGGCGAAGTCCACCCGGGCGCTCGCTCACGCGAGCCGGGCGTGGAGCCAGTCGGCGATCGGCTGCCACACCGTCGCGGGCGCATCAGTCGAGACCATCATGCCGATATGCCCGAGGGCTGGGCGCAGGACTTCGGCCTGCGGGATCGCGGCCGCGAGCGGCATGGCCGAATGCGGCGGCACGATGCGGTCGCGCCGCGGCAGAACCACCAGCGCCGGAGCGCGAAGATTCTCCGGGCGCACCGCCTGCCCGCCGACCCGCCACTCGCCGCGCGCCGGGGCGTTATCGCCGTACCAGGATTGCAGGCATTCGACGGCGACATTATGCGCGAGCGGCACGCCGTCATTGATCCAATCCTCGAGAGCGACAAAGCCGCGCGCTGCCGGCCCTTTCGGGTCGAGTGCCGCGAAGCGGACGAATTTGCGCTCGGCGAGAAAGGGGTCGAGCATCAGAAACAGGAACTGAATTATCGAAAGCGGGAAAGGCTCTCCCGCAGCGAGAAATCGCGGCAACAACGCGCCCAGTTCGCCGAGCAACCGCGCCTGCTCCGGGCGCTCGGCATGAAAATCCCAGGGCGTAGCGAGTAAGGCGAGCGCGGCGGTATCGGAGGGGCGGCGCAAGGCCAGCGCCAATGCAAGGAGCCCGCCCATGCAATAGCCGATGATCGTCACCGGGCCGCGCGTCAAGTCGCGGGCTTTGGTCAACACGCGATCGAGCGGGCCCGCGATGTAGTCGCTCAGGGTAAAATCGCGCTCGGCCGCGCCGGGTTCGCCCCAATCGACGACAAAGGGGCGCAGGCCGGAAGCGGCGAGATGGCGCAGAAAACTCTGCTCCGGCAATAGGTCGAGAACGTAATAGCGGTTGATCAGCGACGGGACGACGAGCACGGCCGGCGCTTTGCGCACCGACCCGTAATCGAGCAGCCGCACATTACCTTCCTGCCAGGCCACTGGAGTGCGCGGAGCGGCGCGACGGAAGGGGTGGCGGCGATAAGCTTCCAACCCCGCGGCAAAGTCTTGCGCGCGCCGCAGCAGCTCGCGATCGAGCGCCGCGGCGACCCGGTCAACGCCGAGTTTTTCGAATTCCTTTGCGAGCGCTTGCAGCGGGTTTTCGGCGGGGGCGTTCGAGAGCGGCGATCCGCCCCTCCAGCTCATCAAGGCGGCGCGCGAGCTCAGCCATAGCACGATCGCGCTCAGGAGATGTGCCGGCAGCGGCCGCGGCGCGAGACGGCGATCGGGAACGGCCGGTTGTATCTGGCTCACGCGCTGGCGGGTCCGGGATCGCCGCTGCGATGAGCCCAAGCCAACGGCGGACCGGTTCGGCGGTCTTTGGATCGGCGGCGAGCGCGGTCAGGTAGTCGCCCCACAGCGCGACGAAGCGGCGCGCCACGTCCTCGGTGTCGCTCATGGGCGCGAGTATAGGGCCGGGCGGAAACCCCGCCAGCCCCGCTCAGGCCGGGCCCGCGTCTTTGAGGAGGCAGGCGGCGCGAAAGGGGGTATTGTTGCACAGCAGCATCTTTGCTTCCGCGGGATACCGGGCGCATGAGCAGTTCCAGCAGCGGCCAACCGGGCGATAAGCCGCCGGTCATCGTCAAGAAATACGCCAACCGGCGGCTCTACAATACCGCGACCAGCAGCTATGTGACGCTCGAGGACCTCGCGACGATGATCAAGGAGGGCGGCGATTTTGTTGTGCAGGACGCCAAGACCGGCGAGGATCTGACCCGCTCTGTCATGACTCAGATCATCGTCGAACAGGAGCAGAAGGGGCAGAATTTGTTGCCGATCAGCTTCCTGCGCCAGCTGATCAGCTTTTATGGCGACAGCATGCAGTTCCTCGTGCCGGGCTATCTCGAGCAGACGATGGTCGCCTTTGCGCGTAACCAGGAGCAGATGCGCAAGAATCTACGCGCGACCTTCGGCATGTTCCCGTTCGGCCAGTTCGAAGAGATGAGCAAGCAGAACATGGTGCTGTTCGAGCAGGCGCTGAAGATGCTGTCGCCTTATGGTCGCGACGCGAGGCGCGCGGGCGCCGAGACGCCGCCCCCGGCATCGGAGACTCGCGGCGAGCCGGAAGGCGAAGACCCGCGCCTCAGGCGGCTCGAAGCGCAGATCGAGGCGTTGCGCGAGCAACTCGACGCGCTCGGCCGAGACCGCAAGGAGGGCTGACTTCGGGCCCGCTGCGCGGAGCGGCAAATACCGCCTTTAGTCGCCGGCGGCGGCGCGCTTGACGGCGTGGCCGTTCAGCTTCGCTGGAGCTGCGACGGGCGGCTGCAGCCACAGGCGCTCAAGCGACGGGCGCCCGTAATAGTAGCCCTGCATGTAGCCGATGCCTTCGCGGCGCAGGATCGCGGCCTCGGTGGCGGTCTCGACACCTTCGGCGACAGTATGGAATCCGAAGCTTTTGGCGAGCCCCAGCAAATGCCGGAGGAAGACCTGGTTGTCGGGGCTGCCGCCGAGATTGCGGACAAAGGAGCCGTCGATCTTGACCGTGTCGACCGCCAGCGTCTGCAGATGCCGCAGCGAGGTATGCCCGGCGCCGAAATCGTCGAGCGCGACACGGCAACCGGTCTCGCGCAGCGCGCAGACAAAACGGGCGGATTCTTCGATGTCGTAGAGCGCCGCGGTTTCGGTGATCTCGACGACGACGCGGCTCGCGATCTCGGGGCGGTTGCGCAATTGCGAGGTCAGGGCACGCAGCCACGGCCGGTCGGCAGCGGTCAAGCCCGAGATGTTGAAGCCGAGCCGGACATCGGAATGCAGGGCAAGCTCGGCCAATGCCTTGTCCAGCACGTAACGGTCGATCAGACGGATAAAGCCGAGCTGCTCCAGGACCGGGACGAAATCGCCGGCGGCGACGATCTGACCGTCCCGGCCGCGCATCCGCAGCAGGCATTCGTAGTAATCGACGTCACCCGTTTCGGCCGCGACGACCGGCTGGAATGCAAACAGGATGCGCTCCTCGCGCAAGGCCTTCTGCACCTCCTCGCCGATCGAGAGGCTGCGCCGCTGGAGTTCGCGCTGTTCCTGGGTCATCCGGTAATGCGTATAGCAGTCGCGTCCGGCACGCTTGGCTTCGGCGAGCGCCGTCTCCGCGCGTGTGATCACATCATAGGATGTGAGGCCCTCGTCGGGGAAGGAAACACCGCCGATCGACACCGTGGCATAAATGGGACCGCGACTCGTCATGACCGATGCCGAGTTGACAACGGCCAGGATCTTTTCGGCCACCGCCTGGATGTCATCCGGCGGGCACAGTGACAGCACGATGCCGAAGCGGTCGCCGCCGAGCCGCCCGATCAAGTCGCTGACCCTGAGGCAGGAATCGAGGCGGCGGCCAATCTCGATCAACACCGTGTCGGCGGCCTGATAGCCGAACAGGTCGTTTATCATCGTCATGTTGTCGACCCCGACCGACAGAAAAGCGGCCGGGCTGTCGGTGCGCTGATTGGCGGCGATGATCTGATCGACCGCCTCGCGCAGCCGGCTCTTGTTGAAGTGCCCCGTCAGCTCGTCGTAATTCGCGAGCTGTTCGAGCCGGCTCTGCCGCGCCTTGCGCTCTCCGATCGCGCGGATGATGCCGAGCATCTTCTGCGGGCGGCCGGCGTCGTCGCGCTCAGCTCGGCCGCGCTCATGAACCCAGATAAAAATGCCGCCCGAACCGCGCACCCGGTATTCGCAGTCGAACGCCGCTTGGCGATCGAAATGATTGGCCAGCATCAGCTGGCGGTGCACGAGATCATCGGGATGAATGCGGCCGGCAAAGCGCCGCCCGCTCGTCAGCTCCTCGGCGAAATCATTCCAGGTTTCGGGAAACCGCCCGGACCAGTCGAGGCGATCACCGTCGAGGTCCCAGGAATAGGCGACATCGCCGGCAGCCTCGAGGGCAGCGATCAGACGGCTGGACGGCTCTTGGTCGCTTAGGGACATCCGACCCAACTCTGCTTTGGCCAACGCGACCGGCTCGCCGTGCCCCCCAAGCCACCGCGACAAGATCGTGCCCAACATAAGCCGGATACGTTGAAGAACTCTTAAATGCCGCCCTATTTCGCGAATGTTAACGCGTTCGGCGCCACGGCTTCGCCGAGCCCCGGAATGACCGCTTAACTATTCCGGCGTGTGCGAGGCGATGAAGGGCAGGACGGCCTGATTGAACTCCCGTGCCCGCACCTGGGTCAGCGCGTGCCCGCCGCGCGGAAAGATCTTGATCTCCGCCCCTGGGATCAGGCGGGCCAATTCCTCGGAGAAATAAGCCGGCGTGATGATGTCGTCCTCGGCGCCGACAACAAGGGTCGGGGTCTTGATCCGGCTGAGCTGCTCGGTGCGATCGAAGGCGAGGATCGCGTCGATCCGGCTGGCGGCGATCTCGGTCGGCGGAAACACCGCAAGATGCTGGGCTTCGAGCTGGCGCAGCCGCTCATTGTTCCGCGCCACAAACCAGCTCGGATAGAGATACATCGTATTCGCCTGGACATAGGCGCTGGGGCCGAGCCGCAGCAGGATGTCCTTGCGGAAATTGAACAGCCGCCGGAAATACGCGTCGGGCTTGGTCCAGCTCGCCGAGAGCACCACGCTGGCAAGGCGCTTCGGGTGCTCGATCGCGAGGATCTGCGCAATGGCGCCGCCCGTCGAATGACCGACGATATGGGCGCGCTCTATCTCCAGCGCATCCATCAGCCCGATGACGTCGGCAGCCATGCGGTCGACCGTGAAGCCGCTGAGCGTCGGATCGCTCTGCCCGATCCCGCGGTGATCGTGCGTTATGACGTCGAATTTTCGCGAGAAAGCCGCGACCTGCTCGTGCCAAAAGGAGGCAAAACCGCTCAGCCCGGTGACGAACAGCACGGGGAATCCCACCCCTTGCCGCTCGTAATAAAGCGCGCCCTCGCCGGTAACGATTCGCGGCATCGACCTGCCAATCCGACCCGAATGGGCGTCGGTATCACCGCCATTGGGGGCTGTCAAACGGCAACGCTGCAAGCCACCCCTGCGGCTTTATGACGGCCGCAACCACCTCCGCGCTTGCCTCAAATTCGACACACAACCTCGGTTGAATTTGGGGCAAGCAGCGGTTGATCGGCGATGCCGCTGCTATACTTTTGCGCCCGGAGCGCCGATATATCGTCCTCAGGAAACCCGATCGAGTGGACCGACATGAAACAGCAGCAAACGACCCGGCCCGGCCCGACGGAGCGCAGCAGCACCGCCCTTTCGGCTCGCGGCCCCGCCCCGGTGCGCCGTTCGACCGGGCGGACTCAGGATATCGACCGCCATGTCGGGGCGAGAGTCCGGGAGCGGCGGATCATGTTGGGGCTGACCCAGCAGCAGCTGGCCGATTTGATCGGGGTCACCTACCAGCAGGCGCACAAATACGAGCGCGGCATTAACCGGGTCTCGGCCGGCCGCCTCTACGAGATCGCGCAGGTCCTGAGCGTTCCAGTCGGCTATTTCTTCGATGGGCTGCAGGAGGAAAACACCCGGGCGGTCAGCCCGCGCGAGCGCATGTGCCTCGAACTGGCGCGGAATTTCGCGCAGATCCCGAACGAGCGCCATCAGGAAGCGCTGAGCCAACTCGCCCGGGTACTGGCGGCGGATTAAGCCGCGAGGTAGCCCCAAAAAGATCGGGAGCCCGCGCTAGGCTCGGGCTCCCGGAACCACGTCAGAAAATTGCGTCAGAAGCTAGCGTCAGACCGGCGGTCCCGACCGGCGCGCCACCAGGCCCATGACGAGCGCGACGACGAACACGATCAGGAAAATGAAGAACAGAACCTGCGCGATGCCGGCGGCGGTCGACGCCACGCCGCCAAAACCGAGAAGCCCGGCGATGACGGCGATTACGAGAAATACCAGAGCCCAATAAAGCATAACCCTCTCCGTGCCTTCTCCGTAAGCGGTCGCCCGCGCAACCGCACCAGTTTTCACACGGGCGTCTTAGTCGCGAACGGGTTGGAAAGCCGGCGAGTTCCGGGGGCTAAGGCTTAGAAGCGGAAGCCGAGGCGGGCCCCGACATCATTGATGCTCTGGTTCTGCTTGGCGAAGCCGGCGTTCGAGACGTGATCGAAAAACGCCGATATCTGGACGACCGGATTGATCCAGTATCCCAGCTCCAGCTCCTCGCGGAACAGGATATGGGAGCCGAGGCTTTTCCGGTCGGCCTTGGAGGTGACAATCGCGCCGTCATTGGCGGCGCCGCCGAAGAAGATCCCGGCGCTGAACCCGTCACCGGGCTGGAAGATGTTGTTCGCCAACATCCAGCTCCATTTTGCGCCGAAATAGAACTGGTCGGTGTAATGGCCGCTGTTGATCTCGACCCCGAAGGTCGGCCGCGGCTGTACGAGCCAGCGCAGATAAGCCGGGAGGCTCGCGGCCCAGGCGTCGGCCACTGGCGACGGCATGATCAGCTCGGGATTGAAATCGACGCCATGTTCCTTGCCGCCGAGGAAGCTGACGTCGTGCGCCGCCGCCCCGAATTTGATCTCGCCGAAAGTCAGGTTCACAACATTCTGGGCGCGCAACGCCGCAGGCGATAACGCGAGCGCGGCGGCAATGCCCGCGAGCCCCAAGCGGCCCCAAAGCCACCGCCTCCTTCCGCGCCATGAATGCCGCAAAGATGCGCGCATACCGGTACCTGAGCAAGGAATTGCCGGCGCAAGGTACAAGCCGCGGCCTCAGAACCAAAGAGTTGACGCCGACCGGCGATGCGCTGCGGCGGTACTGTTGCAAAAATCCAACAGTATCGGCTCAACCTGCCGGCCGGATCAGCAAAAGCGGCCGGTCCGCGACCGCCAGCGTGATCGGAAGCTCACCGACGATCTCACCATCGGCCTGGACCGGCAGCGCGCGATTCCCGGCGACACTCGCCTGTCGCGCGCGCACGATTGCGATATCGCCGAGGCGCGGAACGCGGCCGAGGAACAACGCGGTCGCATAACGCAGCATTGCCCACCTGCCGCGTCGGTCGAGCAGTACCAGCTCGAGCACCGGCTCTGCCAGATCGGCGCCCGGCGCGACGACAAACGGGCCGGCGTAATGCCGGCCCTTTGCGGCGACCACCGCGGCAGCGCGATACTCGACGCCATCCGCCCGGACGGTCAGCTCGCAGGCGGGGCAATGCCATAGGCGGACCAGAAACCCCCAGGCGAAGGCGAGCCGGCCAACGCGCCGCTTCAGTTCCGGGCTGAGGGCCGCCACGATCTCGGAATCGAAACCGGCGCTCGCCATCATGACGAATGCCCGCTCGCCCACTCGGCCGGGCCAGATCGGCGAGACCGGGCCGGTCGCAATGAGAGAGGCAAGCGCCTCGGGAGCGCGCGGCAATCGAATCTCGCGAGCCAGAACATTGGCACTGCCGAGCGGCAGCACGCCAAACGGGACGGCACGGCCTCCGAGGCCGTTCACGACGGCGCTGATGGTGCCGTCGCCGCCCGCCGCGACGATCGCGTCGAAACCGGGCTCCGCTTGACCCGCCAAGCGTTCGACCTGGCCAGGTGACGGACCGGCCCGGCGCAGCACGACGGTGCAGCCTTGCCGTTCAAGGGCGGCGACAAAACGGCCGAGGCGGCGCTCGGAGGATCGCGCCCGTCCAGCCGCGGGATTGACAATGATCAGGATATGCCGCCGCACCACCCCGCCTTTGCGCGCGGCAGGCGGGGGCGGCTATGCTGAGCCTCCGCCCGGCGCATCCGGCGACAAGAGGCGGATCCGCTTCGGATGGCAAGAATGTTGTGCTTGGTTACTGGCTGCGCCGGGTTTATCGGGTTTCATGTCACGCAGTACTTGCTCGACCGCGGCGAGCGGGTCATCGGCGTCGACGATCTGAACGCGTATTACGATGTCGCGCTGAAGCAGGCCCGGCTGGCGCAATTGCAGGGCCGGGCACGGTTCGAGTTCCACCAGATCGACGTCGCCGATCCGACGGCGATGACCGGTCTCGCCGGCCGCCATTCCGATATCGACGCGATCATTCATCTCGCGGCGCAGGCCGGTGTGCGCTACTCGCTGACGCAGCCGCTCGCCTATGTCGAGGCGAATGTCAAAGGCCAGGTCGTGCTGCTCGAGACGGCGCGCAAACTCGCGAAGCTGACGAGCCTCGTCTACGCCAGCTCATCCTCGGTCTACGGCGCCAGCACAAAGCAGCCGTTCAGCGTCGAGGAGCCGGCCGATCACCCGGTATCGCTCTATGCCGCAACGAAGCGCGCCGGCGAGCTGATCACCGAGAGCTATTGCCGGCTCTACAAGCTGCCGTGCACCGGGCTGCGCTTTTTCACCGTGTACGGCCCCTGGGGCCGCCCGGACATGGCCGCCTTCCTGTTTACCGACGCGATCCTCGCCGGACGGCCGATCCAGGTGTTCAACCAGGGCCAGATGGCCCGCGATTTCACCTATGTCGACGACATCGTGCCGGCAATCGTCACGGCTGCGGAAACGGCGCCCGCCGCGCCCGGAGAGCATCGGCTCTACAACCTGGGCAACAACCATCCGGAAGCGCTGCTCGACTTTATCGCGGTGCTCGAAGGGGCGCTCGGCCGGAAGGCCATCAAAGAGATGCTGCCGATGCAGCTCGGCGACGTTGCGACGACCTATGCCGATATCGGACCGGCGCGGCGCGATCTCGGCTTCGAGCCGCGCACGCCGATCGCGGTCGGCCTGCCGCGCTTTGTCGCGTGGTACCGGGAATATCACGGCCTCAAGAAGGCGAACGCCACGGCAACGCCGTGACGGCGGGACCCGGCTCAAGCGCCGCGGCGTCTCGGGCGGGCGCCGCCATGCTTCTCCGCTACCCGTTTCACCGTGTCGAACAGTTGCTGCCGCATTCCGGAATCGGCGATTTGGTAACGGCGATTTCCCACAGCCGCGAGGCGCTGACCCGGTTGGCGCCGCTCTCGTATTTCTGCACCTGCTGAAAGGTCAGGCCGAGCTTTCGGCCGAGCTCCTCCTGACGCATGTCGAGATAGATGCGCCGGGTGCGGATTCGGCTGCCGACATGGATATCGATCGGGTCCGGCACGCCGGTACCGCGGCCGAATGCCGGCGTGGACGGCCGTTTGGCTGATTTGCGCACGGTGGTTCCTGCAGCGCTTTGCATCGCTCATCATCGGTGAGCGAACGACACGGCGCAATCTTTGCCAGGGTTAATTTCCCGGCGCGCTACTCGGCGGCGCCAACCGCCTCGGGTTGGCGCAGGGCCAGAAGGTCGGCTTCGTCAAGGGTCTCCTTCTGCAACAGCAGGCGGGCGCCGCGTTCGAGCACCTCGCGCTGTGCCCGCAGCAAATTGACGGTGCGCCGGAACGCCGCCTCGACGATCGATTTGACCGCGGAGTCGATCTCGCGCGCCGTCGCCTCGCTGTAGCCGCGCTCGGCCGGCGCCATCGGCCCCTGCTCCGGCCCGCCGAGAAAGCTGTGCGACGCCTTCTCGTAGACGACCTGGCCGAGCTCCGCGCTCATGCCGTAGCGCGTGACGATGCTGCGCGCGATATCGGTGACCTTGACGAGATCGTCGGCGGCGCCGGTCGAGTTCTCGTTGAAGATGATGTGCTCGGCGGCGCGACCGCCGAGCAAGACGGCCATCTTGTTCTCCAGCTCCTGGCGGGTCATCAGAAAGCGGTCTTCGGTCGGGCGCTGGATCGTATAGCCGAGCGAGCCGATGCCGCGCGGAATGATCGAAACCTTGTGCACCTTGTCGGTGCCGGGCAAGGACAGCGCGACGAGCGCGTGTCCCATCTCGTGGTGCGCCACGACCTCCCGCTCATGCGGGTTGAGCAGCCGGTTCCTTTTTTCGAGACCGGCGACGATCCGCTCCATCGCCGCGGTGAAATCAGCAAGCGTCACCTCCTCGGCGCCGCGCCGGGTCGCGAGCAGAGCCGCCTCGTTGACGAGGTTGGCGAGATCGGCGCCGGTAAAGCCGGGGGTCAGCGAGGCGACTGTTTCGAGATCGACATCGGGCGACATACGGATCTTGCGGACATGCACCTGCAGGATCTGCACACGCCCGATTTTGTCCGGGCGATCGACAAGCACTTGGCGGTCGAAGCGGCCGGCGCGCAACAGGGCCGGATCGAGGATCTCGGGACGGTTGGTCGCCGCCAAGAGGATCATGCCGATGCGCGAATCGAAGCCGTCGAGCTCGGAGAGCAGCTGGTTTAGCGTCTGCTCCTTTTCGTCGTGACCGCCGCCCCAGGGATAGGAACCGCGGGCGCGACCCAGCGCATCGAGTTCGTCGATAAAGATAATGCAGGGCGCCTTCTGCCGCGCCTGTTCGAAGAGATCGCGGACGCGCGCGGCACCGACGCCGACAAACATCTCGACAAACTCGGAACCGTTGATCGAGAAGAACGGCACGTTCGCCTCGCCGGCGACAGCGCGCGCCAGGAGCGTCTTGCCGGTGCCGGGCGGGCCGACGAGCAGCACACCTTTCGGGACGCGGCCGCCAAGCCTGCCATAGCGCACGGGATCCTTCAGAAAGGCGACAATCTCCTGCAATTCGGCCTTCGCCTCGTCGACCCCGGCGACATCGGCGAAGGTCGTCTTGGTGTCGGTCTCGACATAGACCTTGGCCTTGCTGCGGCCGACCGACATCAGCCCGCCGCCAAACCCCTGCTGGTTGGCGAAGCGGCGGTACATGAACCACCAGACGCCGAAGAACAGCGCCACAGGGACGATCCACGACAACAGATCGCGCAGGAACGTGCTCTCGATCGCGCCGGCGAACTTGACGTTGTATTTCGAAAGCTCCTCGGCCGTCGGGGCATCGACGCGGGTTGTGATGAAGTCGGTATAGCCCTTCGGGTCGGGCTCCTTGAACTTGCCCTGGATGTAATTGCCGCTGACCCGCACCTCGGCAATCTTGCCGGCCTTCAGATCGTCCTGGAATTCGCTGTAGGGGATCGTCTGGATCTGGGTGTAGGAGGCGAAGATCGCCTGAATGATCATCACCGCTGCGATCGCGGCGATCCAATACCAGGCGTGGTATTGCGTCTCTTTCTTGGTCGGCATCGGGTCACCCCCGGAGCGGCGGCGCGCCCGGTATTGGGGCGGCGGGCGCGCCTTCTCGCCTAAGTGGTGCAGGGCCGGGCGATCATCAACGCCCGCCCATCAACGCCCGCTGCCGCCCGGCTCGTCGAAGCCGCGCCGGTTGCTGATGAAGACGAGCGCCATCAGCCCGATGCCGAGCGCGAGCGTCACGACGACGCCGAGCACCAGAGCCGCCCAGCCGCCCGCGCTCATGCCGGTATCGCCGAGCCCGCTCCACGCGCTCGCGATCACCGCGATGACGATGGCGAGAACCGCAATGGCGAGGGCGACGGCGATCCAGGTCGATCTGCGTGCCATGCTATCCGGATAACGGTTTATGGCCAGGATGTTGACCAAAGTCGTCATCCCGGCGAAGGCCGGGATCCATGGGTGGGCGTACTAATCCCGCAAATTACCTGCCCTTCAGAAGCGCGGCGGCTTTTCTCAGATCCTCGGTGAAATGGGCGATCTCGCGGTGCCGAGTCTCCTCGTCGGGCGCGCGCAGCAGCGAGGACGGATGCACAGTTGCCATCGCATAGGGCGCGAAGCGCGACGCGACCAGCCTGCCACGCTCGCAGGTCACGCGAAAGGCCTTGCCGAACAAGGCCTGCGCCGCGGTCGCGCCGAGCGCGACGACGACCTTCGGCTTGACAGCGGCGATCTCGGCTTCGAGCCAGGGAAAGCAGGCGGCAATCTCCATCGAGTTCGGCTTGCTGTGGATACGCCGCGTGCCGCGCGGTACCCATTTGAAATGCTTGACGGCGTTGGTCACATAGGCGCGGCGGCGGTCTATACCGGCCTCCTTGATGCAGCGGTCGAGCATTTTGCCGGCAGGCCCGACAAACGGGTGGCCGGCGAGGTCTTCGTAGTCGCCGGGCTGCTCGCCGACAAACATGATCGCGGCGCGGTCCGGCCCCTCGCCGAACACGGTCTGTGTCGCGTTGCGGTAGAGCGGACAGGCGGTGCATTCCGCCGCCGCCTCGCGCAGCCCTTCCAGATCCGGCTCGTTTGGAATAAGCCCGGTGGCCCTCGGCTGCTCGATATCGTCGATGTCGGCCATCGTCCTTGTCCTCAATATGACGGACGCCGGGCGGCCGCGGTGCGTTCCCTGGGTAGGGTGCCGGGTGAGGCGTCCCGAAAGGCGGGTTACGCAACGGCGGCACCCGTGGCAAAGTGCCCCCAACCACACCGCCCGGGGAGATCTTTTAATGCCGACCGAGAGCAAACATCCCGAAACGATCGTGCTGCATGCCGGCTATCGCAGCGATCCGACGACGAACGCCGTCGCGGTGCCGATCTATCAGACGACGAGCTACCAGTTCCGCGACACCGAACACGCCTCGAACTTGTTCGGGCTCAAGGAGCTCGGCAACATCTACACCCGGATCATGAGCCCGACCGGCGACGTCCTGGAGCAGCGCGTCGCGCAGCTCGAAGGCGGGGTCGCGGCATTGGCATTGGGTTCGGGACAGGCGGCCTCGCTGTTCTGCGTCAACAACATCGCCCAGGCCGGCGACAATTTCGTCAGCTCGACCGACCTCTACGGCGGCACCTGGAACCTCTTCCTGCACACAATGCAGCGGACGATGGGGATCGAGGTGCGGTTTGTCGACCCATCGGACCCGGAGAACTTCCGGCGCGCCACCGACGCCAAGACGCGCTGCTACTACGCCGAGACCCTGCCTAACCCGAAGCTCGAAGTGTTCCCGATCGGCGAAGTCGCCAAGATCGGCCGCGAGATGGGCGTGCCGCTGATCATGGACAACACGGCGGCGCCGATCCTCTGCCGGCCGCTCGACCACGGCGCCGCTGTCGTCATGCATTCGACGACCAAATACATCGGCGGCCACGGCACCTCGATCGGCGGCATCGTCGTCGATGGCGGCAATTTCGACTGGGAAAAGCACGCCGAGCGCTTCCCGCTGTTGAACCAGCCCGACCCGGCCTATCACGGCGCGGTGTGGACCGAGGCGGTGAAGCCGATGGGCCCCATCGCCTACATCATCAAGATGCGGGTCACCTTGCTGCGCGACCTCGGCGCCGCGGCGAGCCCGTTCAACTCGTTCCTGCACATCCAGGGTCTCGAAACCCTGCCATTGCGCATGCGCGTCCATTGCGCCAACGGGACGGCGGTGGCGCGGGCGCTGCGGAGCCACCCGAAGGTCAGCAAGGTCATTTATCCCGGCGTCATGGAAGGCGAGCCGCGGCGCCGCGCCGACGCTTATCTGAAGGGCGGCTATGGCGGGCTCCTGGGCTTCGAATTGAAGGGCGGCAGGGATGCCGGGCGGCGTTTTATCGATGCGCTGCAGATGTTCTATCACGTCGCCAATATCGGCGATGCGCGCAGCCTCGCGATCCATCCGGCATCGACGACCCATTCGCAATTGACCCCGGAAGAGCAATTGCAGACCGGCGTCACGGACGGGTATGTGCGGCTGTCGCTCGGCATCGAGCACGAGGACGACATCGTCGCCGACCTCAAGCAGGCGCTCGAAAAGGCTTAGCCAGTCCGAGGTGGACGTCCGAACCAGCCCCTCACCCCAACCCTCTCCCCGCCAGCGGGGAGAGGGAGCGCGCCGCCGCACTACCTCTCGCGCGTCAGCGGATGCGGAGTTGTCGCTGTCATGGCCGATCGATCTCGGGCTGACCGTCGCCAGTCATGGCTGGGTGCATCTGGAGCCGTGGCGGTGGGAGCCGGAGACCGGCACCTTGTCGCATGCCGAGCGCATCGGCGGTCGCGCCGGCATGATCGCGGTGCGGCAGCGCGATCTGACGAAGCTGGTCGTGTCGTGGAGCGGATTTCCGCGCCGCACCGAGGCCGAGATCCTGCGCCGGGCGGGCCGCTGGGTATCGGCCGAATGGAGCCCCGAGGCGGCGGTCGCGGCTCTAGCGCCGAGCTTTCCGGAGGAGGCGGCGCTTGTCGCGCGCGGCGGTGGGCGGCTCTTGCGCTGCTCGACCTTTTACGAGGACTTCATCAAGACGCTGCTGACCGTCAATACAAGCTGGTCGGGCACCTGCCGCATGGTGTCAGCGCTTGTTGCCGAGCCGGGCGGCGGGGCCTTTCCACTGCCGGAGATGCTGATCGAGTACGGCGAGGAGCGTTTGCGCCAGATCGCCAAGCTCGGCTTCCGCGCGCCGACCGCGGTCGCCGCGACGCGCCGCATGCTCGAAGATGGCGTCCTCGACTCCGCGGGGCATGGCGATCCCGCGCGGCTCGACCATGACTATCTCCTCGGTCTCAAGGGCATCGGCCCCTATGCGGCGGCGCATTGCCGGATGCTGCTGCACGATTTCAGCCGCATCCCGGTGGATTCGGTCGTCGTCGCGCATCTGCGCGAGCGGCACGCGACGACCCCGGCGGAATTCATTGCCGCGCGCGCCGCATGCGGCCTTTATCTCGGGCTCGGCTATCGGCTGATGCGGCTCAAGGAGAAGTTTCAGGTCGCGCAGGTCGAGCTGCCACCGGCGTCGCAGAGGCCCGAATCGGCCTACTGACGCCGGGACTCAGTGGGCGCCGCGGGCGAAGACCTCGAGCGCGCCGTCCAGTATCTGCTGCACCGAAAAGGCGGCGAGCACGAGCCCCATGATCTGGGTGATGACCATGATGCCGGCGGCGCCGAGATAGCGCTGGATGCGGGCGGCGAGCAACAGGATGATCAACACGAGAAGCAGCACCGCGACGGTGAGGCCGGCCGTTAGCGTCTCCTCTCTCAAAGAGAACCGGTCGTTGTCGGTCAAGAGCACGACCGCGAGCAGCGCCCCCGGGCTGGCGATGCCGGGCATCGCCACCGGGAAAATCGCGACCTCGGTCGGCGTCCGCCGCGCCTGTGCGCTGCCGCTCGAGTGATGACCGCCGAAGATCATCTGCAAGGCGAAGACGAACAGCACCGCGGCGCCGGCAATGCGGAAGGCCGGGATCGAAATGTGCATCGCCTCAAGCGCGTACTGCCCGCAATAGAGGAACAGCATCAGCACGAGCAGCGCCACGAACACGGCGACCAGCGCCACCCGCGGGCGGTCGCGCGAACCGAGCTCCTCCGTCGCATTCAGGAAGATCGGGATCGAGCCGATCGGATCGAGCACGACAAACAAAGTGATCAGATCCTCGAGGATCGAACCGGGCATATGGCGAACCGCTGTTGCCGACAACGAGCGCCGCGACGATTGCCGACCGGCGGGCGAGACGCAAGCACCTCAAGCGCCGCGCGTCAGGACTCCGCGCGCACCTGCCGTGCCGCACGCTCCAGCATCGAGCGGGCGATCTCGCGCTCGCCCATGATGACGATGTCGGCGCCGTGCTGCAGCAGATGCTCGACCTCGGCGTCGAAATGCGCGCGCGCGACGATTTCGAGGCGCGGATTGGCGGCGCGCGCCTGCTCGACGATCTGCCCCGCCTCAAACGCGTTCGGGATCGCCACCAGGAGCATTCGGGCATCCCCGAGATTGGCCGCGGCGAGGACCCGATCATCCGCGGCATTGCCCTGGATTGCCTCGCCCGGTGCCGTCTTCGCGCGCTCGAACGCGTCCTCGGCATCCTCGATGACGAGAATCGGCCAGCCCCGCTCGGCAAGCCCCTCGGCGACAAGGCGCCCGACCCGGCCATAGCCGATCAGGACGGCATGGTCCGTGAGGCGCGTCGGCACGAGGGGCCTCTCCTCGCGGGTTTCGACGGTGACGGCCGGTGCGGGCCGGCGCAGGCGCGGCAATAGCCAGGTCGGCAAAGCGAAGATGAGCGGGTTGACGAGGATCGACAGGATCGAGCCGGCGAGGATCAGATGCCGCGCCTCGTCGGACAGCACCCCAAGCCCGATGCCGAGATCGGCGAGGATGAAACGGGCGCCGAACAGGCGAGACGCGAGGAATGCCAGGGTCGGATTGGCGACCACAACGAGCAGCAGGACGCCGCCGATCTCCAACGGGTCACTTACCAGGATCGTCGGGTCGAACAGCATGCCGACCGAGACGAAGAACAAGACGGCGAAGGCGTCGCGCAACGGCAGCGACTCTTCGGCGGCGACCTGGCTCAGCTCCGACTCGCTGAGCGTCATGCCGGCGATGAAGGCGCCCAATGCGAAGGACACGTCGAACAATTCCGCCGCGGCGAACGCGACACCGAGCGCGACCGACAGCACCGCCAGCCGGAACAGCTCGCGCGAGCCGGTATGCGCGATGTAATGCAGCAGCATCGGGATAGCGCGGCGGCCGACGAGCAGCATCAGCCCGATGAAGCCCGCCACCTTGGCGAAGGTGAGCCCGAGGCTCGCGGCGAGCGAGCCGTAGTCGATCGCGCCGGCCCCTGCCCCGCCCTGCTGGCCGAATGCCGCCGCGATCGGCGGCAGCAGGACCAGCACGATGACCATCAGCAGGTCCTGCATGACAAGCCAGCCGACGACGATGTGGCCGCGGTCGGTGTCGACGAGGTGGCGCTCCCCCAGCGCGCGCATCAGCACCACCGTGCTGGTAATCGACAGCGTGGCGCCAAAGACGATGGCGCCGATGCCTGACCACCCCAGCATGCAGGCAAGCGCGTATCCGAGCGCGGCCGAGGCCGCCACCTGCACGATCGCGCCCGGCACGACGATGGCGCGGATCGCGAACAGGTCCTTCAGCGAAAAATGCAGGCCGACGCCGAACATCAGCAGGATGACACCGATTTCGGCTAATTGCGGCGCCAAGACCTGGTCGGCGGTGTAGCCCGGCGTGAACGGCCCGACCGCAACACCGGCGAGCAGATAGCCGACGAGCGGCGAGATGCGCAGGCGGTTTGCGATCGTGCCGAGGATGAACGCCAGGCCGATGCCGACAACGATCGTCGCAATCAGGGTCGATGCATGCGGCATGGCGCAGGCCGGCTGGT
>VAZF01000193.1 GCA_005888425.1 Alphaproteobacteria bacterium | reverse complement strand
ACCATCGCGTCATGCAACGCGTAGAGCACCATGAAGGGGGTGATGATCCCCGGCGTCTCGGCCGGGTCGAACCAGGTCGGCGCGAGCGAGACGTGGACGCCCCAGGTCAGCTGTCCTTGCGGCGCGGCGGCGAGGGCCACGCGCGATGCGCTGGAGGCAAGTCCAAGCGCGGCCAGGGCGAGCAGATCGCGGCGGCTGAAAGGAATCCCGTTGCGGCCGGGCACACCGGTCCCGGCGTCTTCAAAAGACGTGGCCATATCCTGCTCCATGCGGCTCCTGTTTGAGGTGGAGCCTTGCAGGCAAGTCTAGGCCGGGCCTCTGCTGGTGTCATCCATCCGCAGGGATAGGTGACGCAAGGACCGGCGACGCTCAGGCGCCTTTCAGCGTGATGTCCTCATAGGGCGAGGTCCAGGGGTCGCCGGCGATCGCGCCGATCATCGCTTCGCCGATCCGCGGCCCGACGCCGCTCAGCGCCGCCAATTGCCAGAGCGGCGCCGCGATGACCTTTTCCTGCACAAGCTGTTGAATCTGAAACAGCAGCGCCTCACGTTTTGCGTGATCCAGCTCGCCGGCCTGCTGTTGGAACAGCGCGTCGATATCGGGGTAGCTGCCATAGGCATAGGCGCCGCCCTTGACGGCGAACGCCTCGAGCCGCGTCGCGGCGTTGCCGAAAGCGGCGCTGCCACCCATGATCAGGCCGTTGTACTTCTTCTCGGAAAAGCTCTTGTAGAACGCTGCCCGCTCGACCGGCCGCAGATTCGCCCGGATGCCGACCTCGCCCAGGCTGTTTGCCATCGCCTCGCCAATGTTCGAGAACGCGGCGTCACAGTAAAGCGGCCCGGCATCGAAGCCGTTGGGATGGCCTGCTTCCGCCAGGAGCTGCTTCGCCTTGGCCGGGTCGAAGGGCGGCGGCGGGGCCTTTCGATAGAATTCAAAGTGCGCCGGGACGAAAGCATTGTCATGCAGCAGTGCATGCCCCAGCTGGATCGCCTGATTAATGTTGGACCGGTCGAGCCCCAGATTGGCGGCCTGCCGCACCCGCAGATCATGCCATGGCGATTTCGGGTCCCACTGTTCGGGAAAATATAGCCATTGCGACGCGGTATGGCCCACCGCGAGCGTGAGCCCGGGACTGCGCTGCAGATCTTCGGCGAGCTCGCCGGTGATCCAGTAGATGCCGTCGACCTCGCCGCGCTTGAGCGCCGCCAGCCGCGTCGACTCGTCGGGGATGCTCTTGATCACGATGCGCCTGATGCTCGGCACCTTACGCCAATAACCCTCGAACGCCTCGACGGTCAGCTCGACGCCCGGATTGAATGATACGAATTTATAAGGCCCGGCGCCGATCGGAGCTTTTTTGAACCCGTCCTCCCCGACCTTCTCGATATATTTCTTCGGGACGATCCAACCCGCGCCAGTGGCGCTGCCGTAGAAGGTCAGGAAATCGGGCCACGGCTCCTTAAGATGGAAATGGACGCGCTGCGGATCGACGAGATCGATCGACGCGATGCGCGCCTTCATCATGTCGTGTGAGGCGCCGCGATACCGCTCGTACGAGAACTTGACGTCCTCGGCCGTGACCGGCTCGCCATTGTGAAAGAGTACCCCTTTACGCAGGACGAATTCGTAGCTCAGCCCATCCTCGGCGGCCGTCCAGGATTCGGCAAGGCTTGGCGCCAGCGGCTGCCCCGGCATCGGCTTCACCATTGCGTCGTGCAAGGCGTAGAGCACCATGAACGGCGTGATGATCCCCGAGGTCTCCGCGGGATCGAACCAGGTCGGCGCGAGCGAAACATGCGCCGCCCAAGTCAGTTGGCCCGAAGGTCCGGCGGCTTGCGAGATGCCTGGCATCCCGGCGGTCAGGCCGAGCGCGGCGAGTGCAAGCGCGTCGCGGCGGGTTAAGCCGCGGCCCGCCTGGCACTTCGATCGAGACGAGTCCACGATGCTCCTCCCTAATCGCTTCTTTGCAAAGTCGCTCACCCCTTGATCGTGATGTCCTCGTAGGGCGAGGTGTACGGAAACAGCGCGATCTTGCCGAACCCGGACTCGCCGACCCGCGACCCGGTGCCGTTGATAAAGGCGAGTTGCCAGATCGGCGCGTAGATGACCCGCTCGGTCATGATCTGCTGGATCTTGTGCAGGATCGCTTCGCGCTTCGCGCGATCGAGCTCGACCGTTTGTTGCTGGTACAATTCGTCGATATCGGGATAGCTGCCGTACGAGAACGTGCCGCCTTTGACGAGCTGAGCCTCGATGCGGGTCGCCGCATTGCCAAAGGCTCCCGGTCCGGCCTGGATGATGTTTTTAAATTTCTTCTCGTTGTATTCCTTAATGAAGGCGGCGCGCTCGACGGGACGCAACCTGGCGCGGATCCCGACCGCCGCCAGATTGTCGACGACCGCCTCGCCGATATTCGCGTAGGAGGAGTCGCAATTGTAATCGCCGGCATCGAAACCGCCGGGGTGACCGGCTTCGGCGAGCAGCTTTTTCGCCTTCTCAGGATCGTAGGCGGCGGCCTCAGGCGGCGGCTGCCAGAAAAATTCGTAGCCGTCGGGGACGATGGGGTTACCCGTGACCTTGGAATAGCCGAGGGTCAGCGCATCATTCGTGCCCTTGCGGTCGATCGCGAGGCTCGCGGCGCGTCGCACCCGCTCGTCATGCCAGGGTGATTTCGGATCCCACTGGTCGGGGAAATACAGACAGAAGACGCCCTGCACGAGCGCCGGCTTCAAGCTCAGCCCGGGAGTATTGCGCAAATCCTCAGCGAGCTCGCCGCGGATCGAATAGGCGATATCGACTTCGCCGCGCTTCAGCGCCGCCAGCCGCGTTGCCTCGTCGGGAATGACCCTGAATACGAGGGTCTTCACTGAGGGCGGTTTGCGCCAATACGGGTCGAAAGCTTCGAGGACCAGCTCGACCCCGGGATTGAATGAAACGAATTTATACGGACCGGCGCCGATCGGCGCCTTTTTGAAACCGTCGGCGCCGACCTTTTCGACGTACTTCTTCGGCACGATCCAGCCGGCGCCGGTCATCGTCGCATAAAACAGCAGGAAATCGGGCCACGGCTCCTTCAGCTGAAACCGGATGTGCCGCGCATCGGGCGTCTCCACGGCCGCGACCCGCTGTTTCAGCAGCTCGTTGGCGGTGCCGCGATAGCGCTCGAAGGAAAATTTGACATCCTCGGCTGTGACGGGATCGCCATTGTGGAATTTGGCGCCGTCGCGCAGCAGAAATTCGTAGCTGCGGCCGTCTTCGGCAGCCGACCAGGATTCGGCGAGGCTTGGCGCCAATGCCTTGCCGGGCATTGGCTTCACCATCGCGTCGTGCAGTGCGTAAAACACCATGAACGGCGTGATGATGCCGGAGGCCTCGGCCGGCTCGAACCAGACCGGCGCCAGCGACACATGAATGCCCCAGGTGAGCTGCCCAGCGGCCGCGGCCCAGGCCGGAAATGCGGGCGCCATCGCCATGCCTACGCTGGCCGCCGCGAGGACGTCGCGGCGCGTGATGACCAATGCACTATCCGACGACGCGCCGCGCCGATCCGCCATGCCGTCCTCCCCTGCGCGTTTGTTCTCAGTCGCGCATTGCGCGAGTGTACGCGGCTTCGGCGCCGGTCGTCACCACACCCAAAAGTGCAACGAACGGGGAGTACCGGCGAAGGCCGGGCTCAGGCGCGCTGCGGCGCCGCCGTGGGTTCGGCGGGGTCGCGCAGCGTGTAACCGAGACCGCGCACGGTCTCGATGTAATCCTCGCCGCTCGCTTCCGACAGCTTCCTGCGGAGCTTGTGCACAAAAACGCGCAGCTTGAGCTCGGCTTCGTCCTCATCCCCATAGAGGTGATCGAGGAGCACCTCTTTGGACAGCATCGCTCCCTTACGCATGCTCAGCAATTCGAGGAGCGCATACTCCTTGCTGGTCAGCCGGACTGGCTGACCCTCGACCATGACCGTGCGGTTATCGAGGTTCAGCAGCAATTTGCCGGTGCGGATCGTCGATTGCGACAGGCCCTTCGAACGACGCACGATCGCGCGGATGCGGGCGATCAGCTCGCGATGCTCGAACGGCTTTGTCAGGAAATCGTCGGCGCCAAAGCTGAGCCCCTTGAGCTTGTCGTCCAGCTCGCTCAGCCCCGACAGGATCAAGACCGGCGTTTCGACCTGCGCCTCCCGCAATTGCTGCAGGACATCGTACCCGTCCATATCGGGCAGCATCAGATCGAGCAGGATGATATCGTAGGCGTGCAGCTTGGCGTAGCGGACCCCGTCGGCGCCGCGATGCGCCAGGTCGCAGACAAAGTCCTCCGCCTGCAGCACGATCTCGATCCGTGCGGCCGTCACGACGTCGTCTTCGACCACCAGCACCCGCATCGCGTTACTTTCAAAAAAGCCGGCGCCCAGCCCTCCAAGCTAGCACAAGCGGAGCCGCCGGTCAGGAATCTCGAGATAGAGGACACCTGTCGAGAATCTTAACCTTCTGATGGGCTTCCGAGGCATTGACACCGATCAAAGATCGGCATTTGCGAAATCGCTAGGCGCGGCCTAGGCTTTGCAAACTATTGAGAGCCACGCGTCGAAGGGAGCCGCCATGGAATTCGGCTGGTATCACGAGTTTCACCGACAGGTGCCGGGCCAATCCGACGCCGACGCGTTCGACCAGGGCTTCCAGCAGGTCGAGGCGGCCGACCGCTGGGGTCTCGATGTGTTCTGGCTTGCCGAGATCCATCAGCAGGCGAGCCGCTCGGTATTGAGCGCGCCGATGAATGTCGCGGGCCAGATCGCGGCGCGCACCAAGCGGATCAAGATCGGCACGGCGGTGCATGTCTTGCCACTGAATCACCCGCTGCGCCTCGCGGAGGAAACGGCGACCATCGATCAGGTCAGCCGCGGGCGCTTTATCCTCGGCGCCGGGCGCAGCGGCAACCCGCGCGGCTATGCCGCCTATGGCGTGCCCTACGCGGAAAGCCGCGAGCGCTTCTACGAGACGCTCGAGATCGTGAAGAAGGCCTGGACGGAGGAGACCTTCTCTTACGACGGCAAGTATCACAGCTTTGACAACGCCCGCGCGGTGCCCCGGCCTTATCAGCGGCCGCATCCGCCGATCCGGATTGCCGGGGCTAGCGAGGACACTTTCCCCACCCTGGGGCGGCTCGGCTATCCGCTGTTCGTATCGGTGCGCAGCGGTTCGCTGATGGGTCTGAAGCCGGATTTGAAGGCCTATCGCGACGCCTATGACGAGGCCGGGCATCCCGGTCACGGCGAGGTGTATCTCCGGCTCTCGATGCATGTCGGCGACGACGACAAGCAGGCCTTCGAGGAGGGTGAGCCGAGCATCATGGCCGGCTACAAATCGCTGATCACCCGCCTCGAAGGCTCCCCCAACGCGCGCCGCCGCGCCGAAGTCGAAGAAGTAAAGACGATCACCTATGAGCAGGTGCTGCGCGACAAGGTCGTCGTCGGAGGGCCCGAGCGGGTTGTTGATCGGCTCAAGGAGCTCGAAGCCGAGCTTGGCATCGACGGCATCCTGTTCGAGCTGAATTTCGGGGCGGCGATCCCGTCCGAAACCATGATGCGCTCGCTGCAGCTGATCTGCGAAAAGGTGATGCCGCACTTCAATTAGACGCGGGAAATCAGGCGAGGAAATGGAATGGCTCTGCGGCTTTGGCCGGTATTGTCGATCGTGCTGGCCGCGGCGGCGATGATCGGCCCGGCCAGGGCGCAGATGCCGGCGCCCGGCAGCGCAACCGGCCCGATGCCGAATACCGGACCGGTCTACATCATCACCTATTTCGAAGTCGGCGACGCCGCTACGAAACCGGCCGCTGATGCCTTGCGGCAATTCGCGGCGGCGACCCGGAAGGAGGACGGCAACACCGGGTTCGTCGCTCTCGAGGAAATCGCGCGGCCAGCCCGCTTTGCAACCGTCGAGATCTGGCGCGACAAACCTGCTCTCGAGGCGCACGGCGCTGCGGTCGCGGCCTTGCGCGACAAGTTGCAGCCAAGCTTCGCGAGCCCCTTCGACATCCGCACAAATGCCGGGCTGTCGGTCGCCGGGCCAGCGATCGGCTCCGAGCCCGGCGGCGGCAACCCGGTTTATGTGCTGACGCATGTCGATGTGTTTCCGGCCGGGAAGGACCAGACGATCGAACTGCTGAAGCAACTCGCCGAAGCGAGCCGCAAGGAAGCCGGCAATCTACGCTTCGATGTGCTGCAGCAGGACGGCCGCGCCAACCACCTGCCGCTTCTCGAAGCATGGCGCGATGCGCCGGCGCAAAATGCCCATGCAATGGCGGAACACACCCGTGCGTTTCGCGCCAAGCTCGTCCCCTTGCAGGGCGCGCTCTATGACGAACGGCTCTATATGAAATTGCAGTGACACACGCTGCGACAGACGGCCGGAGGATCGGATGAAGAACGGGTTCCGTGTCTACGATACCGACACGCATATCGACCCTGGCGCCGATGTGTTGGAGCGCTATGTCGATCCGGGCTTCAGGACACGGCTCGACGATCTCGCGCCGTATCGCGTCGCGATCAAGTCGCGCAGCACCGATGGCGGGACCCGCCATACCTATCGCTTCGACCAGAAGCTCTACGAGCGCACGCTGGGCGAAGCGGAGGCGCGGCCCGGCACCGGCGACGGGCGTGTGTGGCGCGGCGAGCGGCGGCCGGGCCCGGGTGTCGTCGATGATCGTTCCGACAATCGCGTCCTGGATATGGATGCCGAGGGCTCGGACGTGCATTTCCTGGTGCCGTCGATCTGGACGAGCGTCGTCGGCCTGCCGGATGTATCGCTCGAGATCGGTCTGATCCGCGCCTATCACCGCTATATGACCGAGTTCTGCGGCCCCTATCCCGACCGGCTGAAGGGACCGATCGTCGCCTCGACCCGCGATGTCGGCGAGGCCGTGCGCGAGATCCGCGATTGGGGCCAATCGAAATGGGCCGTCGCGGTGCAGCCGCTCCTCGACAACGACAGGCCGGTCGATCACCCCGATCTCGAACCGATCTGGCGCGAAGCGGAGGCGCACGATTTGGCGATCGTGCATCACAGCTTCACCTGGTCGCCGCCCTATTTCCCGGGCTACCAGGACATGTGGGACAATGTTTATCTGGCGCGGCTGTGTTCGCACCCCTGGGGCGCGATGCGCTTTATGGCCGGGTTTCTCGCCGGCGGCATCCTCGACCGCTATCCCGGGCTGCGGCTATGCGTGCTCGAATGCGGCTTCGGCTGGCTGCCCTTTTGGGTGCGGCGCATGGACGAGCAGGTGAGCTATGTCGGCCGCACCGCCAAACTGAAGCTTCTCCCCAGCGAGCAATTCGCGGCCGGGCGCGTCTTCTGCAACATCGAGGCGCATGAGCACGAGCCGATGTTCAATATGGTCACCGGCGCGCTCGGCGAGGACTGCCTGATGTTCGGCTCGGACTACCCGCATTTCGAGAGCTGGTTCCCGCACTCGATCGACAAGATCCTGGAATGGCCGAGCGTCAACGGCGAACTGGCGCGCAAATTGTTCTGGGACAACGCCGCGCGCTGCTTCAAGCAGACCTGACGCCCGCCTCCGAGATTAGGAGGCGCGGCGTTCGGCGGCTTGCGGTTCGGGCGGGTAGAAGCCGCGATAAACCTCGGACAACAGCGAGGCGACGATTGCGATGCCGGCGAACGACACCGCCAGCGCGACCGCCTGAAACACGATCCACAAGATCGACGGCACATCGCTGCCGATCTTGTCGACGATGTAATGCACAATGCCGAACGGCAGGTAGCCGCCGAGGATGCAGGCGAACAGCCGCCAGTAATTGCCGGCCATGACATCCCAGCCTTCGCGCAGCGTGATCGGCCGCTCGATCGCCGCGGCCGGGAACACCAGCGAAACGCGCGCCGAGGCGATAGCGATCGCGATAAAGCCGACAATCGAGATGAACCCGGTCACAAAATGCGGCGGCACCGCCGCGATCATGCCGAGCACAAACGCGCCGACGAGGACCGCGAGCCCGACTTTGATCGTCGTCAGGAAAAAGGTGCCCCAGCCCGGCGGGAACAGGCTCTGGGTTGCCGTCTCGCCGAGCAGCACGAAACGGTGCCAGCGCACGATGAACACGGTACCGAACACCGCAAACCCGCCGGCCTGGATCAGCAGCGCCAGGCTCATGCCAAACCAGCCGCCGCCCCCGATGAGCCAGGCGAGGAACTCGGCGCCGACGACAATCGCGAACGGCACCAGCGCGAGATTGACCGCCAGGCGCGCGTTATCGCTGGCGAACTGATAGGCGGCGCGAACCGAGGCCGCGATGTCGATTTGCTGTCCCGATGGCGACGCCATGACGCTCATGTGATTGCCCCCTTTTTGCCCGATCCCCCGGGCGAACTCCCCGGCCCCGCTTACCCCGATTCCCGACGGCGCGGCAATAGGGGTCGGATACGCCGGATCGAGCGACAACCTGCAAGCGAGCACCCCAGTCCCGTTTGCTGCATCTGCACGGAATCTGCAGCAAAAATTCACGCGAAGGTTGCGGCCTGCCGTTGTTCGGCAGGCAATCCGCCAGTTTTTTCGACCGGCGGCCCGAGACAGGCGGCAAAGAGCAGCAAAATTCGCCGCTGCAAACCGCTGCCTTTTGGTGAAAATCGGCGCTGCAAACCTTGCATCTGTGATGAACCAGCCGCTATGTTCTTGTTTTGTACTCCAAATGCCGCCGGCCGTCAAGGACTCCTGCGCGGGCATCAGTCCCTGTCCATAGCTGTGCGTTATTGCGAGGCGCGCGGCATCGACGCACTCTCGGCATCACACAATGGGGATAGGCCATGCCCGATTCTGCAACATCGACATCCGACCTGGAGATCCTGACGCGCCTCAACCGCGACTACATCCGCTCGGTGCAGAACGGCGATGTCCGCCGCTTCGACGAAATCCTCGCGGCGGATTTCCGCTGCTCGAACCCGGACGGGTCGCTGTTGGACCGCAAGGGATTTCTCGCGCAGACCGCGCGGCCGGTGAC
>VAZF01000682.1 GCA_005888425.1 Alphaproteobacteria bacterium | reverse complement strand
GCATGCGGGCGGCAGCGGAATAGAGGCGGCTATGTGCGGCATCGCGGGAACCCTCAATCTCGCCGGCGGCCCAGCGCAGCCGGCGGTTCTGCAGCGTATGACTGATGCGATCGCGCATCGCGGGCCGGACGGTGAGGGGCACCACACCGACGGCCCGCTCGGCTTTGGTCACCGGCGGCTCGCGATCATCGATCTGTCGCCGGCGGGGCGGCAGCCGATGGCGACCGAGGACGGCCGGTATCTGCTGACCTACAACGGCGAAGTCTACAATTTCAGAGAGCTGCGCACCGAGCTGGAGGCGATCGGGTATCACTTTCGTTCGCGGAGCGACAGCGAAGTCGTGCTGAAGGCGTTCGCCGCCTGGGGCAGCGATGCCTTGCTGCGTTTCAACGGCATGTTCGCATTGGCATTATGGGATCGCGAGGAGCGCACACTGCTCTTGGCGCGCGACCGGTTTGGCGTGAAGCCGCTCTATTATGCAATGGTCGGCAACACCCTGATGTTTGGTTCACCGATCGCACGCTGTTCGCCGGCGTGCGATTGTTGCCGGCCGGATCAGTGCTGAAGGTAACGGTCGGTAATCTGCGGGTGCCCGCGGCGGAGCGATATTGGGATTTTCGCTTCCGCGAACCCGACTACGCGGTCGATGAGCAGGAATGTGTCGAGGAACTCGATCGCCTGTTCTGCCAGGCCGTCAACCGGCAGCTGGTCAGCGATGTCGATATCGGCGCCTACCTGTCGGGCGGCATGGATTCCGGCTCGATCACCGCGCTTGCCGCGAAACAGCTGCCCTATATTCGCTCCTTCACCTGTGGCTTCGATTTGAACTCCGCCTCCGGCGTCGAACTCGGCTTTGACGAGCGGGCTGGCGCCGAGCTCATGTCCTACATGTTCAAGACGCAGCATTACGAGATGGTGCTAAAGGCCGGCGATATGGAACGGGTGCTGCCGCGCCTCGCCTGGCACCTGGAGGAGCCGCGGGTCGGGCAGTGCTACCCGAACTTTTATGTCGCCGAGCTCGCCTCGAAATTCGTCAAGGTGGTGCTGTCCGGGACCGGCGGCGACGAATTGTTCGGCGGCTATCCCTGGCGCTATTACCGCGCCGTCGTCAACCGCGACTTCGACGACTATGTCGACCGGTATTACGAATTCTGGCAGCGCCTGGTGCCGAACGGGAAGATGGCAAAGCTGCTGGCGCCGGTGTGGCCGGAAGTCTCGCATGTGTCGCCGCGCGAGATCTTCCGCGATGTCTTCACCGAGCACGCCAACGATCTGCAGCGGCCCGAAGATTATGTGAACCACTCGCTCTATTTCGAGACAAAGACGTTCCTGCACGGGCTGCTTGTCGTCGAGGACAAAATGAGCATGGCGCATGGGCTGGAGACCCGCGTGCCCTTTCTCGACAACGATCTGGTTGATTTCGCGATGCGGGTGCCGACGCGCATGAAGCTCGGCAATCTCGAAGAGGTGATCCGCATCGACGAGAACGAGCCGGGTGGCAAGCGCGACCGCTATTTCAGCCAGACGCGCGACGGCAAGCTGCTATTGCGCAAGACGATGGCCCGGCATCTGCCGAAAGAGATCGCCAACCGCGAGAAGCAAGGGTTTTCGGCGCCGGACGCGAGCTGGTTCAAGGGCGAAAGCATCGATTATGTTCGCCGCAAGCTCTATCACGGCTCCGCCCGCATCTATGACTTTATGGATGCGGGCGCGGTTCGCGCGCTCGTCGACGACCACCTCGAAGGGCGCGAGAACCGTCGCCTCCTGATCTGGTCGCTGCTCAATCTGGAGACCTGGTGCGAGAATTTTCTCGACGGAGGGCGGCTCCATTGAGCGTGCTGACCGGCATCCGCGCGCTGCTGCGTCCAACGGCTTACGTTGACGCCTTCCTGGAGGGCGTCAGCCTCCTTGGACGGCATCGCAAGCTGATGATCGCGATGGTGCGGCGCGAGCTGGTGCTGCGGCATGTGAATCAGGTCATGGGATCGTTCTGGCTCATCGGACATCCGCTATTCCTGATGGGCCTTTTCGTGTTCTTGTTCGGCGTCGTGTTCAACCCGAAGGTTGGCGAAAGTTACGAGCTGCCGCGCGATTACACGGTGTACATCCTGTCCGGCCTCGTGCCCTGGCTGGCGATGGTGCCGGCGCTGACCGCGTCCTGCAATTCGGTCACCAGCAACGCGGCGCTGGTCAAGCAGTTCGTCTTTCACCTTGAGATCCTGCCGGCAAAAGATGTGCTGACATCGTCAGTCGTGTGGGTGGTCGGAATTGCGGTGATAACCATCTACACGCTGATCGAATATGGCAGCCTTCCCTGGACCTATGTTTTGCTGCCGATCGCGGCAACCATTCACCTCCTGGCAATCGTCGGGCTCGCCTTTCTGTTCAGCGCGCTCGCGGTATTCTTCCGCGACATCCAGGACTTTGTGAATGTGTTCGCCAATGTCGGCGTGTATATCGCGCCGGTGACGTATCTGCCGCAATGGGTGCCACCGGTGTTTCGCCCGGTGCTCTATTTCAATCCGTTCAGTTACCTGATCTGGATGTATCAGGACGTCCTTTATTTCGGCCGCATCGAGCACCCCGTCGCGTGGGTGGTCAGCGCGGTCGGCGCGGTGCTTGCTTTTGCTTTCGGATACCGCGTCTTCCGCCGGCTGAAGCCGGTTTTCGGCAATGCCCTCTGACGCGCCAAGGGCTCGCGATACCGATATGAATGATGTTGGACGGCAGGTGACCGCGACCGAACACTGGCTCGACCGTTTCCGCGAGAGAAACGGTCGCTCGCCGACTGCGCTGCATATCGGCAACATTGCCAATGCCGCCTATTTGAACGCGAGGATGCTGAACGAGGCGGGGATCGATTGCGACGTCCTCTGCTATGAGTACTACCACATCATGGGCTGCCCGGAATGGGAGTCGGCAGTCTTCGATCCCAACGGCGTCGACCCGGATCGCCCGCTGTGGCCCCGCATCGATCTCCATGGTTTTGAGCGGCCGCGCTGGTTTGCGCAAGGCTCGCTGGGAAGCTGTATCGATTACCTGATCGCACGCCGGACCAAGAGCGAGCGAGCGGATGCATTGTGGCGTCAGCTCGAACGCGAGCAAGCGGTCGAGTCGCGCATCGGTGATCTTGCTGCCGCGGTTCGCAGCGACTTCCCGTTGCGCCCGGATCAGCTGAGCGCCGAGGAACTGGCGGGGACCTTCTTCTTCTCGGCACAGTACTTTGGCCGCTTACGGCACCTGTGCTCGCTGTACGACGTCGTGATCGGCTACTCGACAGACGGGATCGTGCCGCTCGCGGTTGGAAAGCGCCCGTATATCGCTTATGAGCATGGAACGATCCGGGCATTGCCATTCGAGGACAATACGGACGGCCGTTTGTGCGCGCTGACCTATTCGCGCGCCGATCTCAGTTTCATAACCAACTGCGATACGGTCATCGCGGCCGGGAAGCTGCAGCTCGAGGACTACCGGTTTGTGCCGCACCCGAGCAACGAGCATGTGGTCGCGGCGCCGGAGCCAGGCTCGCTGCGTCAGCAGCTATGCCGGGACCTGGGAGCCGACTTCCTCGTTTTTCATCCGTCACGCCAGCATTGGGAAGCCCAGCGCCACCCGAGCTGGGAAAAAGGCAACGACATTTTCCTCAAGGGATTTGCCCGGTTCGTTAGAACCGTGCGTCCGCGCGCCGCGGCTATTCTCGTCGATTGGGGCAAAACCGTCGCTGAGTCCCGAGCGCTGATAAAGGAATTGGGAATCGCGGATCACGTGCTTTGGATCCCGCCGCAAAACGCGGCCGGGATGGCCGCCTACATAAAGGCGTGCGACGTCCTGGCGGACCAATTCTTTCTCGGCGCTTGGGGCAGCACGATGCCTCGCGCGCTCTATCTCGGAACGCCGGCGATTATCTATGTGAATGAGAGCATTCACCGCTGGTGCTTTTCGGAAATGCCGCCCATCGTGAACGCGGACAGCAGCGACACGGTGCATGCGGGGCTCTGTCGGCTTGCCGATGAAGGTTACCGCAGGGAACTCGGCGCTGCAGGCCGAGCCTGGTACGATCAGCACCACTCCAACAAAATCATCATCGAAGGCTTTTCGCGGGCCATTCGCGATGTCCTTATGGGTAGCGAGCAACACCGTTTGCAGGACGCGGTGCGTGAGCTGCGGGATACCGCGGCAATTTCCCGAGGACTGCAGGAAAAGCAGGCGGTTAGAGAGCGCGAGCTGCGCGAGCAACAACGCGCAGCTTTCGGCGAATTGCGTGACGGGCGGATCGCCAGCCACGACATTCAATCGGCTCTCGACACGATCAGCAGCGAGTTGCAGGAGATCAGAGCGCAGTTACGCCGCACCGCTACAACCATCGATCAAATCGGTCCGATGATACCGAATATGCTCCGCGCCCAACGCTTGGCGCGCTTTGTATTCGGTCCGCCCTTCTGGTTTGCGCGATACCTCTATCGCCGGGCGCGCCGGGGAACCGCCTCTCACGGCGCCTCGTCGAGTCATTGAATCCCGCAGAAAAGCCATCTGGCGCGCGGCTACCGCATAGGCCTCCGGCGAATTGAAAGACAAGCCGACGACATTCGCGCGCGCGATGCAGTATGTACTCGCCGACAGGGTAGAGGATCTGTCGCCAAAGCTGCGGGATCGGCTGTTATGGGGCCGGCGACCGCCGCGGCACGTTTGGCACAGCTTCGACAGAACGCCGTGGAACCATCCCTGGCTGTCGCTCGCCCATATTCGCGCAATGAGAGACTTCAGCGCCGATATGCGAGCGGCGGCCATGGAATCGATTGAGAAGATACCAGGCGCGGAGCGGAGCGGCGGATATGCGTTCGTCGGGAATCTG
>VAZF01000192.1 GCA_005888425.1 Alphaproteobacteria bacterium | reverse complement strand
AACCCTGCTGCGCCGGACCTGCTGCGCCGCGGCGGAGCAACGTATTGGGGGATCCCGCCGTCGCACACAACGACGCGCGGCTGTCTTGGTTCACCGATCGTCGCCACCGCATCCGCGCGACGTTGTGCGGACGCGACGCTGCATCATAGGCGGTCGCGACAGAGCGTCCAGCGCCGAAACGGAATTTCGATTATCTCTTTTTGGGTGACGCCTTAGCTGGGATTGAGCGGAGATAGACCGCGATCGCGCGCTGCCGCTATCGGGGCTGGACGTGATGTTCGGCACCGGCTTGCCGTCCGGCCCGTGCGCGGTCCCGCCGAGAAACCGGCTCGTCTCCATTGCGCCGAACCAGTTGCGCGGCGTGTGGCACTCGCCGCAATGCGCCACCGCGGTCACGAGATAGGCGCCGCGGTTCCAGGCCGCGTCGCGGTCCGGCGCCGGGCGGAACGGGCCGGGTGTGAAGAACAGCCACTTCCACGGAGTCTGCAACCAGCGCCACGAGAACGGGAAGGAGACGTCGTGCTCTCTATTGGGTTGCCGCACGATTGGTTGCGCGAACAGGTAGGCCTTGATCGCGAGCGCGTCTTCATCGGTGATCCCGGTGTAGCTCGTATAGGGGAAAACCGGAAACAGGTTCGCCCCGTCCGCCCGGATACCATTGCGTAAAGCGTGCAGAAACTGCGCGTCGGTCCAGCGGCCGATCCCGGTCTCCGGGTCCGACGTGATGTTCGGGGCGAAAAACTTGCCGAACGGCGTCGCGAGCGGCAGCCCGCCGGCATACGGCTTGCCGCCGTGCTCCGCATCGGTGTGGCACCCGGCGCAATCGGCCGCGTTCGCGAGATATTCGCCGCGCGCGACCACGTCGAGATCGGCGGCGACGGCCGGCAGCGTGGCGAGCAGCCCGGCCGCCGCGAGAGCCGTTCTCACGGTTTTTTTGTTAAGCAACTGTCGCGGCACGCGTTGCCGGCCTCGAAGTGTCGCTGCCCAAAGCGCCGGCGAGACCCGTGCTCGCCGGCCAATGCCAACCGCAATGCCGGTCCTATTGCAGCTTTGCCCGGAACGCGTTGTGGCAGGCGTTACAGCCGTCGAGGTCCTTGAAGGCGACCTCGACCTTTGCTTTATCGCCACTCTTGACCGCTGTATCCAGCGCCGCGACCTGCTCGGAGACTTTTTTCACCGCAGCCAGAAACTTGTCGTGTTCGGTCCAGACCTCGGGCTTGGTCCCCCATTTGCCGTCGGGCGTCGGCCCGGCGGTTCCCGGCGGGAAGTAATTAGAAACCGTCGGAAGCGATTTTGTTAACGCGTCCGCGGCAGCAACGGCGACTGGTTGATCGGCATTTCCGGCCAAATAATTTCTGATAGCGATCCAGTCGCGGACCTGCTTTTTCATGAGATCCTGCCGGTCGGCAATGACCTTTTCCTTGTCCTGCGCCACTGCCGCAATTGATGTCGTCGCGCCGATTACGAAGGCCGCGCCCAGAATAAGAAATCGTGCCGCTTTCATTCCCCCTCCGTCCGGTTTTTTGTGCCGAGCCCAGGATTGCGGAGGCAATCGAGGAAAGCAATCGCGATCGTGACCACTCACTACGACGTGAATGGTGTGCTAGAATTCAATCGCTTAGGGGAAATCCTTGGTAACGCCAATCCGACGGACGCCACATAGCCGCGGCGAGCAAGCATATTCAGGCAGGGGAATTGCGTTGAGGATCGTCGAGTGAGCTCGCTTCGCCGAGACGCGGCGGAGGCGCGAGAAGAGGGAATAGGCGACTCCTTAAAGTCTAGATGGGCGTCGCTCGTGCGGCGCGGGCCATCGATCACGCGACGGCTTCGGTTGGCCAGCGGCCTCGTTTTGTTTTCCTATGTGTTCCTGCACTTTCTCAACCACAGCCTCGGCAACATCTCCTTCGAGGCGATGGAATGGGGCGGCGTCCTCCACGAATGGATCTGGCGCAACCCGGTCGGCACGGTCGCGCTTTATGGCGCGTTCGCGATCCATTTCTCGCTGGCTTTCTGGGCGCTCTACATCCGCCGACATCTGCGAATGGGCTGGATCGAAGGGTTGCGCCTCGCTCTCGGTCTGCTGATACCGGCGCTGATCGTGCAGCACGCCGTCGGGCAGCGCCTGTCCTACACCTATTTCGATATTCATAGGGTTTATCGGCATGTGCTGTTCAACATCTGGGTGCAAAACCCGGAAATAGCAGGCGTCCGTCAGTTCGCCGTGTTCGGCATCGCTTGGCTGCACGGCTGTATCGGATTGCACCTGTGGCTACGGGTCAAAACCCATTACCGCAAAGTGGCGCCGGTGCTGCTCGCTTTCGCCGTGTTGTTGCCCACGATGGCGTTGCTCGGCGTCATGCACGGGGCGCAACAGGTCGCGGAGAAAATCAGGCTCGACCCCGCCTTTCTGCTGGCGCTGCGCCAGATCGGGCGCGGTGGCGATCCGGTCGTCGCCGGCACGCTGACCGCGGTTGTGCACTGGTTTTGGATCGGTTTCGCCAGCGCGCTCGTCCTCGTTCTGATTGCGCGCGGCGTGCGCGCCCTCCTCGAGCGCCGGCACGGAGGGGTTCGTGTCATCTATCCCGACGGCCGATCGGTGCGCATTCCCAAGGGGCTCAGCGTGCTCGATGCGAGCCGCCGCGCCGGGATTCCGCATGCCTCGCTCTGTGGCGGCCGGGCACGCTGCTCGACCTGCCGGGTGCGCGTGCTGCTTGGTCTCGAGCGCCTGCCGCCGCAAGCGCCGGTCGAGGCGCGGGTGCTCGCCCGGCTTGGCGCCGATCGCGCGGTTCGCCTAGCCTGCCAGCTCAAGCCTGTCGCCGATGTCAGCGTCTGGCCGCTTTTGCCGCCGCAAACGACGATGGCCGACCAGAGTTTGTTGAACCTGAGCGACAGCGGGACCGAGCGGTTTGTCGCCATCCTGTTTGTCGATATCCGCCGGTCGACCGAGCTCGTCGAGAACCGATTGCCGTTTGACGTCGTCTTCATCCTGAACCGGTTCTTCGAGGCGGTCGGCAGCGCCATCACGGCGGCCGGCGGCACGCCCAACCAATTTATCGGCGACGGGGTGATGGCGATTTTCGGCGCCGAAACCGGCGCGGAGGAGGCCTGCGCGCAAGCCTTGGAAGCCGCCCGCTTGATCGATTGGCATGTCGGTGAGATGAACCACGCGCTCGCCAACGAATTACCGGAACCGCTCGAAGTCGGTATCGGCATCCATGGCGGCGAGGTCATCATCGGTACCCTCGGTTACCGCGAGCATGCGACGACTACCGCGATCGGCGAGGTCGTCCACATCGCTTCGCGATTGCAGGACCTCACCAAGGAATATGATTGCCAATTGGTGGTCTCGGACCTCGTCGGCACGACAGCCGGCGTTTCGCTTGAGGTTTTCCCGATGCGCGAGGTGCAGGTGCGCGGTCTTCGCGCGCCATTGACGATCCGGGTCGTCGACAACGGCGCGGCGATTGGTGGTGACAAGTTCCGGACGCTGCCCGTCGAGGCGGGTCACGGCTCCAACCGGTCCGATCCGGTATCGGCTACCCTGGTGCAATCCAGCTAGATACGCGAACGTCAGGGACCCGAGCCGGCCGGATCACCCCGTATCTGGCCGCGGTCGCCAGCTTGAGCGAGCTCACGTGATCGGCGTCTCGATATGCGTCTTGAAGCCGGAGCGCTGGCGCAGCCGGTCGTACCAGGCGCGCAAATTGTCGAGCGTGGGGCGCTCGATCGGGAACGCGAACCAACGATAGATCTGGGTCCCGAGAACGATCTCGGCGAGGCTCAATTCGGGGCCGGCGAGATAGGGCCCCCGATCCTTGATCTCGTCATCGACAATCATCCAGGCCGCGAGCGCGCGCCGCCGCGCCGCTTCGATCGCGGCCTGATCGCGCGCCTCGGGCTTTGTGCGGATCAGGCCGAACAGCAATTGACCCATCGGCGGACCGACAACCGCCAGCTGCCAATCCATCCAACGCTCGACATGGGTGCGCGATACCGGGTCCTTCGGGTAAAGCCGCTCGCCGTTGCGGGTCGCCGCGAGATAACGGCAGATCGTGTTCGATTCCCACATGACGAGGTCGCCGTCGATAACGGTCGGCACCAGGCCGTTGGGGTTGAGCTTGAGATATTCGGGATCCTGATTGCCGCCGAACGGCCCTCCCCAATCGGTGCGCTCATAAGCGATATCGAGCTCGGCGCAGCACCACAACACCTTCTGCACGTTGGAGGAGCTCGAGCGTCCCCAGATCTTCAGCATGGCATCTTTCTCCCGGATCGCACCGGCGATAATAATGGAGCCGCCGTTCCAGGGGAAACCGGATGAGCCGTATCGTTTCGCTGTTGCCGATGGTCTTTGCTGTGGCGCTTGCCCTCGGGCCCAGTCTTGCCGCGGCGAGCCAGCCGGGCGTTCAAGTCATCAAGAACTGGAAGAGTTCGGATAAATGCGCGCAGCAGGCGCAGACGGCCTTTCCCGACTTCACGCCGGAGGCAAACGCCAAGCGCGACGCCAAGCTGAAGGAATGCCTCGAAGGGCAACGGCTGGCGCCGCGCGCGCCTAACGGTCCCTCGCAGTAGGGCTCAGACGCCCCAGCCCTCCGCCAGCCGCGGTGGCCGATAACCGGCAGGTGCGGCAGCGCTGAAGCCGGGCTCGACGCCGCGGTCCTCGGCGACCGCGAGCCGCGCGTCGAGATCGATCGCAAAGCTCGAGGTGATTTCGAGCCGCGGATCTTCGAACACATTGCTGCGCCACCGCCACCGCCAATCCGTGACGGCCCGATCGCGGTGGCGCAGCAGTACCCCGATCTCGGGCTGAAACAGCTGAACCATTGCGGTGAGCCAGCGGTTCAGCAACCCGCCAGACCCCTCGCCATTCACCTGAAACCCATCGAGCATGCGGATCACATCCTCTGCGCGGTACCAGGTCTCGCCGGTGACCCAGCGATTGGTCGTAAAAAGGCGGACCGGTTCCCCGCGCGCGTCGAGCGCGAGAGCGACGAGATGCACAACCTCGTCGCGGCCACCGCGCTTCAAGGGCGCCGACTGCGGCGGCAATGGCGCATCCGCAACCGCCAACTCAGGCAAGACGAGCGGGGTCATTCCGGCGGGAAGGCCATCGGCGCGCAGGAACAGGTGGAAATGGCCGTGCTCGGGGGGCTCGCTGTTGCCGGCCGGCTCCGGCGCGCCGTGCGAATGATAGAAGTACTGGCAATGCGTCTGAGGGTCGTAGACCTCGCCCTCGGGATAGCGTCGCCACGGAGCGATGTCGCCGGCCGCCCCGGTCGCCTCGTGCAGGATCGTGCTGTTGGCTCGCGCAAGCGCGTCCCGGCACTCGCGCAATACCGCCGCCGCAATCCGCTGCCGCTGCCGTAGGCTCACCCGCCCCCCTGGCCTAACTAGGTGAACGAAAGGGGGTCAGGATACCGATGGGCGCGACGACAACAAAGCGGGAATGCCGACCGCCCACCGGACGGCCTCCTCGACCGTCCCGGAAAGGGCCGCGTTGAAGGCATTGACGATGTCCGGAATCGTCGTTCCGGCCGCGGGTTGCTGCCGAATCACCCGCTGCTGCGCGACGATCTTGCGCTCGGGTATCTTGATCAGCTTGAGCGTGAGAGCGACCGTCACGCGCGGCGGACTGTTCGGCGAATCGTAGACGGCGGTAAAGTCGCGCAGCTCGGTCTCGAGGATGAAATCCGCTCGCAGCCCGGCATTGTCGCGGCCGACCGCGGGGACCGCGCCGCTCTTCTCGAAAGCGTCGACGAGCGCGCTCTGCACGATGATAGGCGCGCTGTCGGCCCATTCCGCGTCAGCGAAATAATCGAGCGACATCGAGGCGCGGCTCAGCGCGACGCGGGCGGTGTCGAGCCCGGTCGGCGCCGTGGGGAGCGCAACGAGCAGCTGCGCCGCAATCGGCCGCATCGGCGCGCCGAAATTTACCGCAGGCTTCAACTGATACAGCGGGCGATGCGGCGTGTCGGAAAAGATCCCGCCGCAGCCGGAGATAAGGGCGGCCAAGCCGATGGCCAGCCCCGGGGCGAACCAACGCGCCATCGGGCGCCGAGGCTGGGTCATTGCGGCTGGTATCCCTTGCGGCGGTCGCCAAACAAGACCCGGCTCGGGTCGCGATCGAGCCCCGCAACGAGCCGGCCAAGCCCGGCGATCAGCTGCCGCGCCTCGCCCACGAGCTCGCTGACATCGGTGAGGGTACGTTGCGAAAAGTTGCGCAGCCCCGGCCGGGCATCCTGCAATGCGGCCTGCAGCTGATGATTGGTGTCGCCGAGATTGCGGGCGAGCTTGTCGAAATCGGTGATGCCGGCCGAAAGCCCCTCTCGCAACCCGCCGGGCTCCGAATAGCTCCGGTCGAGGTTGTTCAGCAGGGTGGTCATCGCGGTCAGTGCCGGTTTGGTATCGGTTGCCAAATCGTCCGACAGGGTGCGGAGGTTCGCGAGGATTACAGAAATCGCCTTTCGGTTGTCCTCGCCCAGGAGGTCGTTCAAATGGTCGACCGCCTCGTCCACCTTTCCCAGGATTTGCGGCAGGCGCGCGGTGACGCTGGCCAGCCGCGAACGGCGCGCGCGGATGACCGGATAGCGCGATCCCGTTTCGGCGGTGAGGACCGGCGCGTCCTGGGTACCGCCGGCGATCTGGACATAGGAGACACCGCTCAGGAGGTTGGTTTCGAGGTTGGCCGCCGCGTCCTGCTTGATGACGACATTGTTCTCGACCTCGACGGTGACGCGGATCTGCTCGACGTTGCTGGGGTCGATCCGGATCTCCTTGACCCGGCCGGATGGCACGCCGTTGTACTCGACGACCGCGCCCTCCCTGAGACCGCTTACCGGGCCACGGAAATAGACGTCGTAGACGGCGTATTGCGTCGTCAACTGGGTCCGGGCGATCCACAGCACGCCGCCGAAGCCGACCGCGATCAGGACCAGCACGAAGACGCCAACCGCGACATAATGTGCTCGTGTTTCCATTTGATATGCCCGTTTCTGCGCTCTCAGGCCAAGCCGGCCAGAGATTGGGAACCAACGTCAATCGCGGAATGCTGCTGGTTGTTGCCGTCAAGCGCGGCGCGCCCGCGCGGGCCGTGGAAATAGGCCCGGATCCAGGGGTGGGGGTCTTCCAGATGATCGGCCAGCGTGCCGATCCGAATTTTTTTGTCGACCAGCACGGCGACGCGGTCGCAGATCGCGAAGAGGGTGTCGAGATCGTGGGTCGCCATGACGACGGTGAGCCCGAGACTGGCCTTCAGATCACCGATCAGCCGGTCGAATGCCGCCGCGGCGATCGGGTCGAGCCCCGCAGTGGGTTCGTCGAGAAACAGGATCTCCGGGTCGAGCGCTAAGGAGCGCGCGAGACCGGAGCGCTTGCGCATGCCGCCCGACAATTGCGATGGGAATTTATCCCCGGCTTCCTCCGGCAGCCCGACCATCGCGATCTTGGTCGCGGCGATCTGCGCCATCAAAGCCTCCGGCATCGGGCAGTGCTCGCGCAGCGGCACCTCGATGTTCTGGGCCACTGTCAGCGAGCTGAACAAAGCACCGTCCTGGAACAGTACGCCGAAATGCTGGTCCAGTTCGCGCTGCTCGGCCTCGCGCAGATGCAGGATGTCACGATCGAGCACCTCGATATGTCCGGAGACGGGGCGCTGCAGGCCGATCAGCGTGCGCAACAGTACCGATTTGCCGGTGCCGGAGCCGCCGACGATGCCCAGGACCTCGCCGCGGCGCACCTCCAGATCGATGCCGTCATGCACGGTCTGCGCGCCAAAACGGTTCACGACGCCGTGCGCGCGTATCGCAATGTCGTTGGAGGGGTTTGCCACGGCTCAGATCTTCAAAAGCGAGAACAGGATCGAAAAAGCGGAGTCGGCGACGATGACTATAAAAATCGCCTCGACGACGGATTGTGTGGTCAGCCGGCCAACGCTATCCGCGCTGCGGGCGACGTTGAAGCCTTCATAGCAGCCGACAAGCGCGATAATCGCGGCAAAGAACGGCGCCTTGATGACGCCGACCCAGAATGTCCACAGCCCGATTGCGGAATGCAGCTGGTCGAGGAAGGTCGGGATCAGAATGCCGAGCGAGGCCCAGGACATCAGACAACCGCCGAGCAGCCCCATAAAATCGGCGTAGACGACGAGGAGCGGCAGGGTCAGCACGAGCCCGAGGACGCGCGGCACGACGAGCACCTCGATCGGATTGAGACCGAGGGTGCGCAGCGCGTCGATCTCCTCATTGACCTGCATCGTGCCGATTTGCGCGGTGAAGGCGCTGCCGGAGCGGCCGGCGATGATGATCGCGGTCAACAGCACGCCCAGTTCGCGCAGGATCGCGATGCCGAGCAGGTTGACCGTGTAGATCTCGGCGCCGAACCGGCGCAGCTGATCGGCGCCCTGATAAGCGAAGACGACGCCGATCAGAAAAGACAGCAGCCCGACGATCGGCATTGCGTTGACGCCGACCTGCTCCATCTGCGCCACGAGCGCGGGCAGGCGCAGCCGGCGCGGGTGCCGCACCAGATCGACAAAGGTCAGCATCACGAGCCCGAAAAACCCAGTGATCGAATAGGCCCGGCGCATCAGGAGCACCGAAACCTCGCCGATGCGGGCGACAAAGCCGGCAAGAGTGTGGTGCGCCGGGACGGGATGCGGCAGGGGCTGCGCCGCACCGTGGGTCCACACCTGCTCCAGCAGCGGCGCCAGGTTGGTACGTACATTGGCGAGGGTGACGGCGTTGCCGCGCGCCGCCAGCTCGTTATCGGTGCGCTTCAACAGCCATGCGCCGGCCGTATCCAGCCGCTCGACACCGGCGAGGTCGAGAACCACCTCGCGGCCGCTCGGCAGCTCAAGCGCGCGCAGCCGCCGGTCAAGTTCGGCGGCGGTGGCGAGCAGCCAATCGCCTTCCGCCTGAAAGACCAGCGCGTCCCGATCCGCCGATGCGACAAAACTTGCTGTAGCCATGCCCGTTAACGTTCTGACCCGAACCGGTCGGTATGCCTCGACCCTTCCCAAGTACGGGAAAAGCCGTTATGCCGCAACCGCCGAACGACTATCGAGTAATTCTCCGGGAGTCACCATGGATTTGAAGCAGCATATCCGTTCGATACCTGATTTCCCCAAACCCGGCATTCTGTTCTACGACATTTCAACCTTGCTGGCGCATCCCCAGGCCTGGCGCACGACGATCGAGCAGCTCGCGGAGGCGGTCAGCCCGCACCGCCCCGATCTCTTGGTCGGGATTGAATCCCGGGGCTTTCTCGTCGCGGCGCCGCTCGCCTTCGCGATCGGCAGCGGCTTTGCGATGGTGCGCAAAAAGGGCAAATTGCCCGGCAAGACGGTGCGCTATTCCTACGACCTCGAATACGGCACCGATACCATCGAGATCCAGGAGGACGCGATCAGCCCGGGGCAGCGGGTTGTCGTGATCGACGATTTGTTGGCGACCGGCGGCACGATGCAGGCCGCGGTCGAGCTCGTGCGGCGCCAGGGGGGCGCTGCGGTCGCCGGCGCCTGCATCATCGAGCTCGCTTTTCTGAACGGGCGCGACCGGGTGGCGGTGCCGGTCAGCTCAATGGTTTCTTACAATTCCTGACGGCCGCGGTCCCTCAAGAGCGAGGCGGCCCAGACAAAGCCGATGCGCTCGATCAAAACGCCGGCGATCATCAGCCCGATCGGCACGCCATAAATCGCCAGCATGCGCACGCCCATGACCCGCCCGCGAAAGCGTTCACCGGCGCTGGTCAGCAGCATGACCGACATCGGCACGAGGCTGAGGCTCTGCATAAAGCCGGCGAGAATGAGCGCGAGGCGGCCGCCGGCCGGGCCCGGCATCTGGACAAAAAGGAGCAGCGCCAGATACCACGCGAGCGCAAAGAGGATCATCATGCGGGCCGGCCGGATGACCCGCCCTGCAAGGCTCACCGCGATGGAGCCGAGCAGCGAGCCCAAGGCGGTGCTGGCGACGAGCGTCCCGAGCCCGGTCTGACCCAGGCCGTAGAGATCCTTCGCAACATAAGGCAGGAGACCGCTGGTCAACGGAAACGCGGTCAGATTGACGAGAAACGCTAGCCACATCGCGGCCAGCGAGGCGGGCGTGTCCCAGACATAAGCGAGCCCTTCGGCAAGGTCGCGCCAGAGGGACGGCCGGTTGGCCGACGCTGGTTCTATGCGAAGTCGACGGCCGGCGACGCCCAGGGTCAGCAGAAAGCCGAGCCCGTAAAAGCCGGTAATCGCGACATAGACCGGCCCCATGCCGAACGCCGCGAAGAGCCCGGCGCCGGCGAGCGCGCCGGCGATGCGCGCCGAGTCGGCGGTCGTGCGCGACACGCCCATCGTCGCCATCAGCGCGCCTCCCGGCATTGTCTCGCCGATCAGCGCGTTGCGCATGCCCTGGTCGGAGGGTCGGAT
>VAZF01000690.1 GCA_005888425.1 Alphaproteobacteria bacterium | reverse complement strand
GCCCCACAATTCCTGCGCCGCCGCTTCGCGGTAGCTCGGCCGGTAATCGGCGAGAAAGGCGTGTCCGGCGTTCTTGTAGATCTTTGTCGTGACGTCCTTGCCGGCCGCCTGGGCGCGCTTCTTGAGCTCGGCTTCGAGCGCGACCGGCGGGTTCTGGTCCTCTTCGCCGAACACGCCGAACAGCGGGCAATGTAATTGCCCGACCATATCGAGCGGCGCTTTCGGACGCGCCGGCGTCGTCTCGGCGTCGGGCGTCGCGCGGTGAATAAACCCGCCCCAGCAATCGATCGCGGCATTCACCTTGTTGCTGTTGCACGCGAAGAGCAGCGTGTGCCGCCCGCCCGAGCAGAACCCGATCGCGCCGACCTTGCCGGTTGCGCCGGGCATCGCGTTCAAGTGATCGGCCGCGGCATTCAAATCCTGCAGCGCCTCATTGTCCGGCAGGCCGAACATGACCGGGAACACCTGCTCCATGATGTCCGGGTCCTTCGGCGCGCCGCGCCGCCAATAGAGCGCCGGCGCACAGGCGTTGTAGCCGATATTGGCGAAGCGCCGCGCCAGGTCGCAGATGTGGTCGACGAGCCCGAACGCTTCCTGGATGACGACGATGCCGGGGTAGTTTCCGGGCTGGTTCGGCCGCGCCATGTAGGCCGGGATCTGCGCGCCGCCGCTCGTTAGCGAGACCACGCCGCCTTTGATGCGGCTGGGGTCGGTGACGACGCCGGGTACGTTCGCCATGGGGGCTCCTCCTCTGAATGGAGGCTCGATAATAGCGATCCGTCCGGTAGAGGCGATAGCAAAGGCCGAGTCAGGTGTTCTATACGGGCATGGAACCCGATCGCCGCAGATTGCTTCAGATGATGGCCGCAGCATTGGTCGCCGACACCACGCCGGCGGCGGGCCCGGTCAAATGGTCCACCGGCACGGAGCTGCCTAAGCTGAAGGCGCCGGCCCATGCCTGCGACTGCCATCATTATCTCTATGACTCGCGGTATCCGGTGGATCGCCGCGGCATCATGTTTCCCGGCAATGCTTCCATCGCGGACTACCGCGCCTTGCAGCGCCGGCTCGGCATCACGCGGCAGGTGGTTGTCCAGCCCTCTGCTTATGGCGTCGACAACCGACCCGTGCTGGCGGCCCTCGCCGCGCTCGGTCGCGAGGCGCGCGGCGTCGTGGTCGTCGACGACAACATTTCCGATGCCGAGCTGCGACGCATGCACGAGCGGGGCGTCCGCGCCATTCAGTTCAATTTCGCGCCGCCCGGCCCGACCACGCCCGCGATGATCGAGCCGCTGTCGCGACGGGTCAGCGATCTCGGCTGGCATGTCGAGGTGAATGTCTGGGCCGCCGAACTGCCGGCGATCCTGCCGATCCTCGCTCGCGTGCCGTCGCCGATCGTGCTTGAGCACCTCGGCCACATCCCCGAGCCGGAGGGGGTGCGCGATCCGCTCTTCGGGATGGTCCGCCGCCTGATCGATCGAGGCAGGACCTGGGTCAAGCTGGCGGCGCCCTATGATGCGACCAAGATCGGGCCGCCGACCTATGCCGATTCCAGCGCCCTCGCGCGCGCCTATGTCGAAATCGCGCCCGAGCGGGTCGTCTGGGGCACCAACTGGCCCCATCCGGGCGAAGATCCCAAACCCGACGATGCGCTGCTTTTCGACCTGCTGCTTGGTTGGGCGCCTGACGAGAAAGTGCGCCACCGCATCCTTGTGGAGAACCCGGCGGTGCTCTACGGCTTTCCGGAGACGCGCGATAACCTAGTGCTTCGACGCTGATTTGAGCCGGAGACCCAACAGCGGCGCGACCGCCTCGGGGGGCAATTTCGAATACTCCGGGGGCGCCTCGAACAAGGCCGCCGGCTGCGGCCCGATTTTGACGTGGCTGAGTTCCCAGCGGATCGTCGATACGCGG
>VAZF01000689.1 GCA_005888425.1 Alphaproteobacteria bacterium | reverse complement strand
GTGTAGCCGATATCGAAATGCCGCGCGATGTCGGCGAAAACCTCGCCTTCCCTGACGGTATAACGCCGCATTTCGCCGACGACGTTCTGGTCCGGCGCCAGAGGGTATTCCGCCGCCATGGCCGGCAATGCCGCCCATGCGGCGAGAAGCGCGATCCCGGCAGAGAACCCGCTGCGCCAGTGACCGCTAGCCGTGCAGACGCGCTTCGCAAATCGCGAGAATGCCCGGATCATGATTCACCCCTAACATCGCCGTCGCGAGGCGCGGCGGCTCGGCGCGCCGATCGCAAGGACCGGCGCGCCGCACCGACTCTACTTCACCAGCGTGCGCTGGTACATCTGGCTGGAACGGGCCATCGCCTGCTGCGCGAGGCTCAGCGCCTGATTGGCGGTCGCCTCCGCCCGCGCCGCGACGGCGCAAGCATCGCAAGGCGGTGGCGGCGCAACACACGCGCCGAGCAGCAACAGCGGCGTTCCCAGCGCCAGCACGCGCGCCAGGGTCACTGAGCCTTTCCCGAAGAGCTTGGTCATTTTCGCGTCGTCCTCCGCAAAGCTGAGTCTCCCAGACGGCGAGCGCAGCCTGGGCCTAAGGCCAAAGCCTCTATCGCACTACCAACCGGCGAATAGGCGTTGCACCGATCTCGCCTTGCGTTCCAACCCAATAAGCCGAGGAAAGTTCCCCGGCCTCGCGAAAAAAGCGAACAATGTCAGCTAAAGCTTGGTCATCCGGATCCGCTTCCCGCCGCGGCGCTGCTGGGCGTGAGCGCCGCCGGCTCCAGGCTCTGCAGGCTGCGGCCACGTGTCTCTGGAAGCATCAGGAGCATGATGACCATCAGCCCGGAAGCGAAGGTGCTGAATACCGCAATGGCGACGCCGAGCCCAAAGCTGTCGCTGAGAAAGCCGACCATCGTCGGGAACAGCGCCCCGATCGCCCGTCCGGCGTTGTAGCAAAAGCCCTGACCGGTCCCGCGCACCTCGGTCGGGTAGAGCTCGGTCATGAAGGGCCCCATCGGCGGGAATTTCATCAGGATCGCGATATTGAGCGGGATCCCGAGGAAGAGGAGCGCGACATCGTTCATCGGCAGGAACATGTAGACGAGCACCATGACCAGCGTGCCGATCGCCGACCACAAAAAGGTCCATTTGCGGCCGATCGCGTCGCTCAGATAGGTGCCGATCAGAAAGCCGATCAGCGCCCCCAGGATCTGCATCATCAGGAAGCCGCCGGTGCTCGGCGCCGACAGCCCGCGCACGGTGCGCAGATATGTCGGCATCCAGATGCCGAGCGCATAGCCGCCACCCTGCGCGCCCGCGACCATCAGCGAGACCTTGATCGTCGTCCACAAATGCGGGCCGCGAAACGCCGCGAATAAATGTGCCGCGCCAACAGGCCGGCGCTCTCGCCGCGCGGCGTCGAAAATCTCGGGTTCCTCGATATGCCGGCGGATCCAGAACACCATAACAGCCGGCAACAGCCCGACGCCGAACAGCACGCGCCAGGCTATGGCTTCGGGCAAAAAGGCATACAGCGCCGTATAGACCAGCGCTGCGCCACCCCAACCGACCGCCCAGCCGGTCTGCACGAGACCGACGCCGCGGCCGCGGTATTTGTCCCGGATGACTTCGCCCATCAGCACGGCGCCGGCGGCCCATTCGCCGCCAAAGCCGAGCCCGTGCAGCGCGCGCAACACGAACAGCTGCTCGAAATTCTGCGCAAAGGCGCACAGAAACGTGAAGAACGAATACCAGAGGATCGTGATCTGCAGCATCCGCACGCGGCCGAAACGGTCGGCGAGCGTGCCGCAAAACCAGCCGCCCAAAGACGAGATCAGCAAGGTGACGGTGCCGATGAGCCCGGCCTCGCCCTTCGACAACCCCCACAGCGCGATGATGGTTGGGATCACAAAGCTGTACATCTGGACATCGAACGCATCGAGCGACCAGCCGCCAAAGCAGGCGCCCATCGTGCGCCGTTCCCGCGGGGTCAGATCCTTCATCCAGGCGAGCATGCGATTCCTCCCGACAGGCTGTTTCGTCACCGACATCTACGCAGGCGTCGGTGCGACAGAGCTTGTCGGCAATCTTAAATCGTTCCGCGGCGGGCGCCAGCCCGGTACTCGCGTTCCTTATGAAAGCGGATCAGTGTCAGCGATGCCCGCCGGCGAAACCGTGAGCGACTGGCATGCCACGAGACGCGGAGCCGCGCGCAAGTCCGGATCCGCGTGCGAAGCCGGTCGCCGCGTGCCGATGTGGTCGGAAGGGGCGGCGGCG
>VAZF01000191.1 GCA_005888425.1 Alphaproteobacteria bacterium | reverse complement strand
TACACATCTGCACGAGCCGGTGATGCGGACAAATGTCGAGATCGACGACGGATTGATGCGCAAGGCGCTGAACCTCTGCGGGCTCAAAACCAAGAGAGCCGCTGTCGAAGCGGGCTTGCGCATGCTGATCCGGGTCAAGGAACAGGAGCGGATGCTGAAGCTCGCGGGCAAGGTCCACTGGGAGGGTAATCTCGACGAGAGTCGTCAGGGCCGCGGACGCCGTGATCCTCGTCGATAGCTCGGTTTGGATCGATCACCTGAACAACGTCGCGACGGAACCCGTTCGTCGCCTGCGCGAATTAATCCCGTCGATACCGTTGCTTATCGGCGATCTCATCATGTGCGAGGTCCTGCAGGGGTTGCGATCCGAAAGGGAAGCGCGACTGGTCGAGCGTGGGTTGCGGCGGTTCGAGGCTGTGTCTCTGCTCGACCCCGAACTGGCTGTGCAGGCGGCGGCGAATTACCGCCTGCTGCGAAGCAGGGGCCATACGATCCGCAAGACGATCGATATCATCATCGGGACGTTCTGCATCGCGCGCGGCCACGTGTTGCTCCACGACGATCGCGATTTCGAGCCAATGGTGCAGTTTCTCGGTCTGCAAACAATCTGAAGCAGAGCCTCGGAGCGGGTTGATCTGACGTATTCCGTTCCATTGGTTTTGCCGCTTGCAGCCGCCATGCTACGGTGCCGGCACTCGATCAAACCCCCCAATGTCATCGGAGGAAATCATGGCACAATCGCAAGCAAATGCATCACGGGAAGCGGTGCGCGATGTCGTTCCCGACCTGATCAATTACAGCGAGAAGTGGCTGTTCGGCGAGGTCTGGGAGCGACCGGGCTTGAAGAAGCGCGATCGCAGCCTGATCGTCGTCGCGACCTTGATCGCGCTCGGCCGCGAGCGGCAGTTGCCCGGCCATCTCAACCGAGCGCTCGACAACGGCGTCACCAAGCAGGAGATCAGCGAGATCATCACGCATCTCGCTTTCTACGCCGGCTGGCCTGCGGCGATGACCGCGGCGCAGATCGCCAAGGACGTCTTCGCGACGCGGTAAGCGTGCGGCTCGGTCCTGAAGCATTGCCGTTGAAATAGCCCCTCACCCCAACCCTCTCCCCGCAAGCGGGGAGAGGGAGTGCGCTTGCGGCGACGAGCCCCAAAACCGTCGCGCCGCTTGGCGGATAGTGGGCGCCGCGTGCAGCGCGGCGAGTGAGGGGCAATAAGGGAGTACGCAAATGAAAGTCGGTTTTATCGGGCTCGGCACGATGGGCGCCAGCATGGCGGCCAATCTGCAGAAGGCGGGCTACGAGGTCGTCGTCCACGACATCCGGCGCGCCGCCGCCGAGCGCCATCTCGCGGCGGGCGCGGTATGGGCCGACAGCCCGAAGGCGCTTGCCGCTGAGTGCGAGGTCATCTTCACCTCGCTGCCCGGCCCGCCCGAAGTGCAGGAGGTTGCCCTCGGGCCAAACGGGCTCCTCGCCGGCATGAAGGACGGCAGCGCCTATTTCGATCTTTCGACCAACTCGCCGGCGGCGGGCCGCGGGGCGCCGCTTCGGGGCGGCTCGCGCTGTGGGTCGGCGGCGACGAGCAGATTTTCAACCGCCACAAGAAGGTGCTCGACGCGATCGGCGATCAAGCGCGCTATATCGGCCCGATCGGCGCCGGGTCGGTCGCAAAGCTGGTGCACAATTGCGCCGGCTACGCGATCCAAACCTGCCTCGCCGAAGTATTCACGATGGGCGTCAAGGCCGGGGTCGAGCCGCTCGCGTTGTGGGAGGCGGTGCGGCAGGGCGCCGGCGGAAGGCGCCGCACTTTCGATGCACTTGGCGATCACTTCCTGACCGACAGCTACGACCCGCCGGATTTCGCGTTGCGCCTCGCGCATAAGGACGTGACCCTTGCCACCGAACTGGCGCGCGAGCTCAAAGTGCCGATGCCGATGGCCAATCTGGCGCACGGCGAATTGACCGCGGCATTGAACCGCGGCTGGGACGGCCGTGACTCGCGCGTCGCGATGCAGCTGCAAAAAGAGCGCGCCGGCGTCACGATCAAGGTCGATCCCGCCGAGGTCAAAGCGGCGCTCGAACGCGACGGGAAATAAAGCACGCGGCCTACGACAACTGTGATCCGGATCGGCATCGATGTCGGCGGCACTTTCACCGATCTGGTCGCGGTCGATGACGGAAGCGGCGAGGCGCGGCATTTCAAATTGCCCTCGACGCCATCGGACCCGGCGGCGGCAATAGCCGATGGGGTCGCGGCACTGCTGCAACAATGCAGTGCATCGGGTGAAGCAATCGCCTTCCTCGGCCATGGCACGACCGTCGTCACCAATCTGATTATCGAGCGGCGCGGCGCGAAAACTGCATTGCTGACAACTGCCGGCTTCCGCGATGTCATCGAGGTCGGGCGCCAAACGCGGCCCGACCTCTACGACTACACGGTCGAGCGCGCGCCGCCTTTGGTGTCGCGCCATCGCCGGATCGAAATCGCCGAGCGGCTCGACGCCGACGGTCACGTGTTAGTGGCGCTCGACGAGGATGCCGTTGTGCGCGCGGCCGCAGTGCTGAGGGAAGAAGGCGTCGAGGCGGTCGCGATCGGCTTTCTGCACGCCTACTGCAACGATATTCACGAGCGGCGCGCCGGCGATATCCTGCGAGGCTTATTGCCGGACGCCTTTATCGCGCTGTCGTCCGAGGTCTTGCCGGAGTTCCGCGAATACGAGCGGCTATCGACGACCGTCATAAACGCCTATGCCGGGCCGCGCATGGCGCGCTACCTCGCCGGCTTCGCGCGCGACATGAAGGCGATCGGGTGCCGCGCCGCGCCTTATGTGTTTCATTCGAATGGCGGGCTCCTGACGATCGAGACGGCGTCGCGTTTTCCGGTGCGCACCTGCGTGTCCGGGCCGGCCGCCGGCGTCATCGGCGCGGCGGCGATTGGCGCGGAGGCCGGCTTTGCCGATCTCGTCACCTTCGATGTCGGCGGCACGAGCACCGATGTGTCATTGGTCGAGGCCGGGCGGCCGGCCTTCACCGCCGAGCGCATTGTGGCCGGCTATCCGGTGCGAGTGCCGATGGTCGATATCCAGGTCATCGGCGCGGGCGGCGGCAGCATCGCAAGACTGGACGATGCCGGCGCGCTGAAGGTCGGTCCGGAGAGCGCCGGTGCGGATCCCGGTCCGGCCGGCTACGGCCGCGGCGGCGAGCGCGCGACGATCACCGACGCTAACCTCGTTCTGGGCCGGCTCAACTCGACGACGTTGCTCGGCGGCAGGTTGTCGGTTGACCTGGCGGCGGCGCGCCGTGTTCTGCAGGAGCAGGTTGCGGGACCGCTCGGGCTCTCGCTCGAAACCGCGGCCGAGGGCATCCTGCGCATCGCCAATGCCGGGATGGCGCGCGCGATCCGCTCGATTTCAACCGAGCGCGGCCATGATCTCCGGCGATTTGCGCTGTTCGCCTATGGCGGTGCGGGGCCGCTGCATGCCGGCGATGTCGCGCGCGAGCTCGGCATGCCGCGCGTCGTCGTTCCGCCCGAGCCCGGGACGCTGTGCGCGCGCGGCATCCTGCACGCCGATTTGAGCTTTGACCTTGTGCGAACCCGGATTACGCCGGCGCGCCCGGAACGCTGGCCCGAGATTGCCGAAGCCTTTGCGGCGCTGGCGCGTTCGGGCGCCGACATTCTCGACCGCGACCGCGTGCCCGAGACCGACCGCCGCACCATCCGCGGCATCGAGGCCCGCTACGAAGGGCAGAATTTTGAGGTCTATGTCGCGCTCGATGGGCTCGCGCTGAATGGCGACGCAAATGCGTTCGACCGCGACTTCGGCGAGCGTTTCCGCGCCGCGCACCGGGCCGCCTATGGCTATGACATTCCGGGCCGTGGAATCGAGATGGTCACGCTCCGGCTCAAAATCGTTGTGGTGGTCAGAATGCCGAAGCTGGCGCGCGTGAGTACGGCAGAAAGCAGTGAGGCGAGGCCAAAGGCGCCTCGCGCGGTCTATTTCGATGCGGCGACCGGGTGGCGCGACACGCCGGTCTATGACCGCGCCGCGCTGCCGAGCGGGCGCCGGATCGTGGGGCCGGCGGTTATCGAAGAGATGAGCGCCACGACGCTGATCCATCCCGGCCAGAGCGCGATGGTGGACGCCACCGGCAATCTGATCCTGGCGTTGGCCGCGGGATAGCGGCCCGACTTCGGACGCCCGAGTTCGGACATGGAAGCCTTTCTGGTATCGACGCTCGTCGTCGGGCTGGCCGAAATCGGCGACAAGACGCAGATCCTGTCTCTGATCCTCGCGGCGCGATTTAAGCGGCCGGTCCCGATCATCTTTGGCATCCTCTGCGCGACGCTGGCCAATCACGCGGCGGCCGGGCTCGCGGGGACGCTGTTCGGCCGCGTTCTCACCGGCGATTGGATGCGGTGGATCCTCGGGATCTCGTTTTTCGGCGTCGCCGTCTGGGCCTTGTTCCCGGACAAATACGAAGAAAGCAGCGAACGGGTCGGCCGCTTCGGGGCGTTTAGCACGGCGCTCGTCGCGTTTTTCCTGGCTGAGATCGGCGACAAGACACAGATCGCGACGGTCGGCTTGGCCGCCCGGTTCGCGCAATTCTATCCCGTCGTGCTCGGGACGACTCTCGGCATGATGCTGGCCAACATCCCGGCCGTCGTGCTCGGCGACCGGTTGGCCGGCAGACTGCCCATCAGGGCGATCCGCCTGGTCGCGGCAGCGGTATTCGCGGTGCTTGGGCTTCTGACGATCGCCGGGGCCGGCGAGTGATGGATGGGCTCAGCCGCGATCAGATCGCGTCGAGCTGCCAGGCGACATCGTTGGCGATCCCCCAGAGATAGCCGATGTCGGTCTGTCCGACGAGCGCATAGGCGCGGCCCTGGTGCCGCCAATAGAGCAGGTTGACGTCCTGCCGATGATCGAAAGTCGGCTGAATGTCCGACTGCTTCGAGGCGCCGATCACCAAGGTGAGCGGCCCGATCGCCTTGTTCTCGGTCGTATAGACAAGTTGCGCCGCCGGCCGGCCCTCGACGACGACAAGCCGAGCGCCGCGGAAGTTCAGTCCCCATGGCTTCAGATCCGGCCAGCGCGTCTGCGGCAGGCTCGCCTTCTGCAACGCCTCGCGGCTGTCGGCATCGGCCGCCACATCGATCGTCAGGGCATCGCCGGCGCTGACGACCAGCTTGTAATAACCGGCGGCGTTGTCGAGCCAGGTGTTGTTTGCCGCCGCCGCGGCGAGACGCTGTTCGGCCGCCGGGTTGCCGGAGCTGAGCAGGCCGGACGCGAGATAGCTGCCGGTCCCGCCGACAACAAGCCCGAAGAGCGCTGCGGCCGCGGCAATCCCGATGCCCCAGCGGCCCCCCGGCATCGTCATTGTGGAGCGCTGCGGCCGGCGTAGGACGAGAATTTCCGCTGCGCGCGGCTGCGCCTCGCCGGCAGTTTCGCCACGCGCCGCCGCGATCAGCCGCTCGGGCACGGGCTCGTTGACGATATCGCCATAGGCGCTGCGCAGCAGGTCGGCCGATTGCGCGAGACCGGTCAGCCGGTCGCGCGCCGCGTCATCAGCGGCGAGCCAGGCTTCGACATGCTGCCGCTCCGCGCCATCGAGTTCGCCGTCGAGATAGGCGACCAGCGTCTCGTCACTGTGCTTCTGCATTCTTTACGCTCCTGCGGCTTGCGCCGCCGGTTTCCAGGTGCTGCTGTAATGCGATGCGGGCGCGCGCGAGGCGGCTCATGATCGTCCCGACGGGGACGCCAACGACATCGGCGGCTTCCTTGTAGCTAAGCCCTTCCACGGTCACGAGCATCAGGGTCGTCCTCTGGTCGGGCGGCAAAAACTGCACGGCGCGCCGCACCTCGGCCAACGCGAGCCGCGCCTCGATCGTGCGCACAGGCGCGTCCGATCCCAGCCGCTCCTCGGGGACGTCGCTGTCTTCCTTGCGGACCTCGCGGGCCCTGAGCTGATCGATCCAAACCGTCTGCACAATGCGGAACATCCAGCTGTCGAACCGGGTGCCCTCCTGAAACTGATGCTCACGTGCGAGCGCCCGCTCGCACGCCGCCTGAACAAGGTCGTCGGCCTCGGTCGCCGATCCGGTCAGGCCCCGGGCAAATCGGCGCAACCGCGGCAGAACCGCGATCAGCTGATCGCTGAAGCGCTGGCTCACCGGATCGGCGCGGTCAGCCGCGCGGACCGGCGCTTCTGCCTCTTTCCAACGCAACGACAACGTGCCTCCTGGTGGGATATTCCCGTCATCGGAATGGCCGGCGACAAGGGATTGCGGGCGTTTTAGCTAAAAGTTGCGGTCGGCCGCGCCGGTTCGCGCCGTGGGACATACGCCGGACAATTCGCTCGCGTGCCCCGGCCGGACACTAGCACGCCCGCAGCGGCCGAACCAAATCCCCGGCGCGCGCTTCGGCCGCGCGGCTTGGCTCTTCACAAACCACCCCCCAACCGGCATTAACCGTAGCGCCGAAACGCCCCCACGGCTGTTTCCGACCGGGGCGCCGCAAATAAGGATCCGGCCGCGATGAAGGTCGCCATCATCAAGGAGCGCCGCGCGCACGAGCGGCGCGTCGCGGCTTCGCCCGATACGGTGAAGCACATGACCGGGATGAGGCTCGATGTCCTGGTCGAGAGCGGCGCCGGGGCCGAGGCTTACTTTACCGACGAAGCCTATCGCGCGGCCGGGGCGACGATCGTCGCCGACCCGGCGGCGGCGCTCTCCCAGGCCGATATCGTGCTGAAGGTGCAGCGGCCGCTCCGGGGTGGCCCCGACGGGGGCGACGAGGTCGCCATGATGAAGCACGGCGCCGTGCTGATCGGGCTGCTGCAACCACTGCGCTACCCGGATGACACAAGCGCCTATGCGGAGGCGGGCCTGGCGGCTTTCGCAATGGAGCTGATGCCGCGCATCACGCGGGCGCAGACGATGGATGTCTTGTCCTCGCAGGCCAATCTCGCCGGGTACAAGGCGGCCCTCGACGCCGCCGTCGAATTCGGCCGCGCCCTGCCGATGATGATGACCGCGGCCGGGACGATCAAGGCGGCCCGCGTGCTGGTCATGGGGGCGGGGGTCGCGGGGCTGCAGGCGATCGCGACGGCGCGCCGGCTCGGCGCGATCGTCAGCGCGACCGATGTGCGCGCCGCCGCCAAGGAGCAGGTCGCGAGCCTCGGCGCAACCTTCATCACGGTCGACGAGGACGCGATGAAGGCGGCCGAGACCTCGGGCGGCTATGCGCGCGAGATGGACGAGGATTTCCAGCGGCGACAGCGCGAGAAGATCACCGAGACCCTGCGCCGTACCGACATCGTCATCTGCACGGCGCTGATCCCGGGGAAGCAGGCGCCGATCCTGCTGACCGAGGCGATGGTGGCGGCGCTCGCTCCCGGCTCCGTCATCGTCGATCTCGCCGTCGAGAGCGGCGGCAATGTCGAGGGCAGCCGGGCCGGCGAAATTGTCACGACGGCGAACGGCGTCAAGATCGTCGGCCATATCAACATGGCCGCACGGGTGCCGGTCGATGCCAGCCAGCTCTATGCCCGCAACCTGCTGGCCTTTCTCGCCCTCATCGTGGATAAGGAAGGCAGGTTGCGGATCGACACCGCAGACGAGATCGTCAAGGCCGCGCTACTGACGATGGACGGCGCCATCGTCAACCCGGCGCTCATGCCGGAACCGGCATTCGCCGCTGCCGCCACCAGCTGACGGAGACCTCATGGCCGATCCTGCATCGCTCGGGCAGCGCGCCGGCGAGCTTGCCGGCGAGGCGGGCGCCCTCGCGCGCAACCTCGATGCGTTATCGCAGCAGCTGGCGCTCTCGACCCAGCAGGCGGCCCATGCCGGCACGCCCTTTGTATTCGAGCTGACGATCTTCGCGCTCGCCGTGTTCGTCGGCTATTACGTCGTCTGGCGGGTGACGCCGGCTTTGCATTCGCCGCTGATGAGCGTCACCAACGCGATCTCGAGCGTCATCATCGTCGGCGCGCTGATCGCCGCCGGTCCGTTCGGATTGGGGTTCGCGAAGCTGATGGGCTTTGTCGCGGTGATATTGGCCGCCGTCAACATCTTCGGCGGATTTATCGTAACGCAGCGCATGCTGCAGATGTTTCAGCGCAAGAAATAGCGGCGCCGAGACCCATCATGAGCGAAAGCCTTTCGGCGCTTCTCTATCTGGTCGCCGCGATCTGCTTCATCATGGCGTTGCGCGGCCTGTCCTCGCCGGAGACGGCGCGGGGCGGCAACATTTTCGGCATCGTCGGGATGGTCATCGCGATCCTGACGACGCTCGCCAGCCCCGAGGTTGTCAGTTACTGGCTGATCGTCATCGGCATCGTCATCGGCGGCGCGGTCGGCGCCTATATCGCGCGGCAGATCCAGATGACGGCGTTGCCGCAATTGGTTGCCGCCTTCCACAGCCTGGTCGGCCTCGCCGCGGTGTGCGTTGCGGCGGCGGCCTTCGCCGCGCCGGAGGCCTACGGTATCGGCATCCGCGGCGCGATCCACCCGGCGAGCCTTGTCGAGATGGCGATCGGGCTGACAATCGGCGCGATCACCTTTACCGGCTCGATCGTCGCTTTTGCCAAATTGCAGGGGCTGGTCTCGGGCCGGCCGCTGACCTTCGCTGGGCAGCACCCGATCAATCTCGCGCTCGGCATCCTGCTGATCGCGCTGATCGTGCTGTTCGTCATGACCGAGTCGAGCGGTCTCTTCCTGCTGCTCGTATTGCTGTCGCTCGCCTTCGGCTTTCTGCTGATTGTGCCGATCGGCGGCGCGGACATGCCGGTCGTCATCTCGATGCTGAACTCCTATTCGGGCTGGGCGGCCTGCGGCATCGGTTTCACGCTGTCGAACAGCCTGTTGATCATCACCGGCGCGTTGGTCGGCTCATCGGGCGCGATCCTCAGCTATATCATGTGCAAGGGCATGAACCGCTCGATCATCAATGTGATCCTGGGCGGTTTCGGCACCGAGGGCGGCGCCGCGCCGGCGGGCGCCGGGGCGGGCGACCGGCTGGTCAAATCGGGGAGCGCCGAAGACGCAGCCTTCATCTTGAAAAATGCCGGCTCGGTCATCATCGTGCCGGGCTACGGCATGGCCGTGGCGCAGGCGCAGCACGCGCTCCGCGAAATGGCCGACATTCTGAAAAAAGACGGGGTCAAGGTCAGCTATGCGATCCATCCCGTGGCGGGCCGCATGCCGGGGCATATGAACGTGCTGCTGGCCGAGGCCAATGTGCCTTACGACGAGGTGTTCGAGCTCGACGAGATCAACCGCGATTTCGCTTCGACCGATGTGGCTTTTGTGATCGGCGCCAACGATGTCACCAACCCCGCCGCGAAGACCGATCCGACTTCGCCGATCTACGGCATGCCGATCCTCGATGTCGAGCGCGCCAAGACCGTGCTGTTCGTCAAGCGCTCGATGGCGTCGGGTTATGCCGGGGTCGAGAACGAGCTGTTCTACCGCGACAACACAATGATGCTGTTCGGTGACGCGAAAAAGATGTGCGAGGAGATCGTCAAGGCGCTCGAGTGAGCGCCTGGGAGGCTAGTACCCTTCGCGCTCCAGCCGCTTGCGCAGCAGCTTGCGATAGCGGCGCACCGCCTCGGCCCGCTCGCGGGCGCGCCGCTCCGAGGGCTTCTCGTAATTGCGCCTAAGCTTCATTTCCCGGAAAACCCCTTCGCGCTGCATTTTCTTCTTCAGGGCTCTGAGAGCCTGGTCGACGTTGTTGTCGCGTACGAGGACTTGCACGGGCATTCTCTCCGAGTATGGACGCAACGGGGAGCCGCGGGGGGCACGCCTCCCGAGAATTTAACACCGCGATGGGCCGGTGTGAAGCAGGGCAGGCAAAACGCCTGGGATTGCACGGCTTTACGCCGTGCGCTTGGGATCACATATTTAACGCATGGCTCTGCTGAAGATCGCCCGCATGGGGCACCCCGTCTTACGCGGCCGCGCCGCCGAGATCGATGATCCCACGGCGCCCTGGGTGCGCCGCCTTGTCGAGGACATGATCGAGACGATGGAGGATGCCGGCGGCACCGGCATCGCCGCGCCGCAGCTCCATGTCCCCCATCGGGTGGTCGTGTTCCGGGTCGATGGCGACCGGATCACCGATCTTCCGGACGACAGCGGGCAGGAGCTGACCGCGCTGATCAACCCAGTCGTCGAGCCCGTCGGCGATGAGCGGGCTTATGGCTGGGAGGGTTGCCTGTCGGTCCCGGGATTGCGCGGGGTTGTGCCGCGCCATCTGCGCGTGCGCTATCGCGGCCTCGACCTCGACGGCAACCCTGTCGAGCGCGAGGTGGCCGGGTTTCATGCGCGGGTCGTGCAGCATGAATGCGACCATCTCGATGGCATTCTCTACCCGCAGCGCATGACCGATCACCGCATCCTCGTCTTTACCGAGGAATTGCAGCGTCATCCGATCGATGTCGCCGCGATCCTTGCCGAGAATGAGCCGCCGCGATGAAGAGCCCCCTCGCCGATGCCGAGCGCGACCGGCTCATCGCCGCGATGCTGCCGGATGTGCCGTTCGACGGCTGGTCGCAGCACGCGCTCCGGGTGGCGGCGGAGCGCATCGGGGTGCCGGTCGCCGAGGCGCGGGCCTTGTTTCCGCGCGGCGCGATTGACATCGTCGCGGCGTTCAGCCGCTGGGCCGACCGCCAGATGCTCGATCGCGTCGAAGCGGCGCCGCCCGAGCCGCTCAGCCTATCGCGGCGGATCGCCCGCACCCTGCGCGTGCGCTTCGAGTTGCTGCTGCCCTTCCGCGAGGCGGTGCGGCGCGGCATGACGGTCTTGGCGATGCCGCAGAATGCCCCGCTCGGGCTGCGGCTG
>VAZF01000688.1 GCA_005888425.1 Alphaproteobacteria bacterium | reverse complement strand
ATGACGACATCGTCGATCACTGCTGCTTTGCCTGGAACCGCCTCGTCGACCAGCCGTGGACAATCATGTCCATCGGCCTGCGCAATTGGGCACATCGGTCCTGATCAACGGGACTTGGTATAAGCCGGATCGCTTGCTCCTGGGCTGGGATCAGCTCCTCGATCGACCCGGTCATGAAGTTGCACCAGCCGAGATGGGAGTATGCGTGGGACCAGTTGCGGTTGAGCGCGATCACGGTTTCGTATTCAGGAATAGCCTCGCGGTATCGGTGCTGCGCGCGCAACACCTGGGCTTTAGCAAAATGTGCGATCGTGCTGCGGGGCAGCGTGGCCAAGGCTTGCTCGGCCAATTGTTCCGCGTGCGCAATATCAGCCGCAGCCGTTTCGGCCATAAAATCAAGGACCCGGGCCGTTAGCGCGATCGCCAACCAGCTTTGTGCTGCGGCGGACTGCTGATCGAGCGCCAACGCCCGCTTGAACAGCGCAACCGCCTCCGCACGGTTCTCACGAGATGGCGGCTTCAACCGAACGGCGCGTCCCCGTAAAATATAGTCTCGCGTGTCCGGATGATCGACCGGTCGCGAGGCTTCCGCGTCGACCAGTTCGAGGTCGAGCGCCACCGCGATCCGGCTGGTAATCTCGTCTTGCAAGGCAAATAAATCGCCGGCATTGCCGGTGAACCGTTCTGCCCAGAGGTGCGCGTCGGTTTCGGCATCAATTAGCTGGGCAGTGACGCGGACCTGGTTTCCTGACCGTTGCACGTCGCCTTCCAGTACGTAGCGCACGCCAAGCTCGCGGCCGATCTGCTTCGTGTCGATCGGCTTGTTCCTGTATGTGAAAGCGGTATTGCGCGAAATCACCAGCATGTCGGGGATCCGCGACAGATCGGTGGTCAAGTTTCCGGCGATTCCGTCCGCAAAATATTGCTGTTCGGGGTCGTTGCTCAAATTGGCAAAGGGCAGCACCACGATTGACGCGCGCAAAGCGTGTGCCGGTTCCGCTGGTGTTGTGTTGCGGCTGGCCGAATGGGCGGTCGAGACTTGTGCCGAACGCCAAGCATGCAGCAGCGGCCCCGACCCACCTCCGACCTCACGGAGGGAGCGCAGGCCGGCTTCATATTGTTGCCTGATCTCGCCGCTGCGGCCGGCACGCGCGAGAACATCGATCAATCGCGCCCACGCGGTCTCATCAAAGGGGTCGACACGCACCCACGCGCGCGCGTAGGGCAACGCCTCCTGCGATGTTGTACCAAGCCGCTCCGTCAACGCGCGAAGAATCGTTGTTTGCATTCTGCGTGCATCCTCGCGCAGACCCAATAGCCAGCTGTGGAAATCATTGTTCTCGGGTAGTTCGAGATCCGCCAGTAACGGCCCACGGAATGACGCTGCCGCGCTCGCCAACTCGTCTATCGACGCCGCCTTTGCATCCGCGCAGACCTCCGTGGAAAAGAAGTCGATGTCGAGCGCCTCGGAGCGCAGTTCGACGGTCTGGCGGTCCGCCAGCAGGCGCGGCAATGCCGGCTCGTCCACCAGCGGCCGGATCTTGCTCAGACTCCAGCGCAATGCCCCTCGCGGATCGTCCGGCACGTCCCAGAACATCTCGCACAGCTGCTCGCGCCTGTGCGGGCATCGGGTCAAAGCAAGATAAGCGAGGAGCGCCCGCGTCTTGCGGGACGCTACTAACGTCGCCGGCGCGCCGTCCCGGATCACCTCAAGAGCGCCGAGGACCCTGATTTCCAGCACAGCGATAGTCCTTTGCCGGATTCCGCCAGCAACGTTCGGGGCCAGCTCGTTCTCGCGATTATCCGGTAACCACGCTTCCTCGGCAACTTTCCACGCCTGCTCACACGCAAGGGCAAACGGCCGCGGAACAATCTCCGATCGTGGCGGCCATCTGGCGCCACACAGAGAGGGAGTTCAAGACGATGGAAGCCACTTCGACCGAGCGGCTCGGCCGCTGCATTGCGGCTTCGAAACGGGTTCGTTGGGACATCGACCAAGATGTGATCCGGGGCCGCACTTTCGACACGTCCAAGAAGTACCTGCCCGACGGGCTGTCGCTGCTCGCGAAATTCACCACCCTATCGGCGGATGAGAAGCGCTTCGTCAGCCAGATCCAGGGGCGCACTTACGCCAAGGTGTTCGGGCTGGTCGAGCGGTTCATCACTGCCAAGGTGCTGGAAGTCAGCCGAGACTACTGGCTCGGCGACCAACTCGCGCTGGAGGCGCTGATCCGGTTCAGCGACGAAGAACTGAAACACCAGGCGCTGTTCCGCCGCATCGACGAGATGGTCGGTGAGACCCTACCCGCCGGCTATCGC
>VAZF01000687.1 GCA_005888425.1 Alphaproteobacteria bacterium | reverse complement strand
CCCAGAGCCCGGTGGCGAGCAGCGCGGCATCGGCGTGGCGCTTGCCGACGAGCTGGATGCCGACCGGCAGGCCGTCAGGGCCGGTCCCGGCCGGCAAGGTCAGACACGGCATGTAAAGAACCGTCCATAAGCCGTTGAAAATGGCCGATCCGGTGTCCTGCAGCCCGCGCGGCGCTTGGCCCGGGGCCGGCAGGGTCAGGATCGCGTCGAAGCGGCCAGCCCAATCGGCGGCCGCCGCGCGCATCCGCTCGGCGTCGCGCCAGGCTTGGCGGAAATCATCGAGGCTCAGCGCCCGCGCATCGGCGATCTTGCCCCGCTCGAGCAGGTCGGCGCTCAACAAGGCTTTGTGGCGATAGAGCTCGGGCGCATGCACGCGCAATGCCTCGAAGACACTGTGGCGGCGCTGCACCTCCGAAACGCCGTCACATTCGGGCGGCAGTTCGGATTCGACGATCTCGCAGCCCGACGCGCGCAACCGCGCCGCAGCCTCCTCCAGCACCGCCCTGCCGTCCGGCAATGCCTGGTCCCAATGCGGCGTATGGCACAAAGCGAGGCGCGGCGGCCGCTCCGGCATGCCGGGCCGCTCATAGGGGATCGCCATCAGCGCGGCCCGGAACAGCGCGATGTCCTCGACGGAGCGCGCCATGATGCCGACCGTGTCGAGGCTCTCGGTGTTGGGGTGCATGCCGGCCGGCGGAAAGAGGCCATAGCTCGGCTTGAAGCCGACGACGCCGCAATAGGCGGCCGGCCGGATCACCGAGCCGCCGGTCTGAGTGCCGATCGCGAGCGGCACCATGAAATCGGCGACCGCGGCGGCCGAGCCGCTCGACGAGCCGCCGGGGGTATGGGCCGGGTTGTGCGGATTGGCGGTCGGGCCGGGATGGCGGTTGGCGAATTCGGTCGAGACGGTCTTGCCCAGCAGCACCGCGCCGGCGGCGCCCGGCAGGCTCGCCGCGCTCGCGGTGAACCCCGGGCGGCAGCCGGTATAGATCGGCGAGCCGTAGCCGGTCGGCATGTCGGCGGTGTCGAAAATGTCTTTGATGCCGAACGGCACGCCTTTCAGCAGCCCGTCTGTCACAGATTTGTCACAGGCGCGCGCCGCGGCGAGCGCGGCATCGTGATCGAGATGGGCCCAGGCGCGCACCACCGGCTCGCGTTCGGCGATGCGGTCGAGGCAGCTGCGCATGACGGCTTCTGCGGTCAACTCGCCATTATCGATAGAGCGGGCGAGCGCGGCAGCGGAAAGGCGGCAGGGTTGGGCGACGGGCATCGGGCTCTCATGTTTTGGAAATCTCATCTAGCCACAGCCGAAAGCCCGCCCGCAAAAGCTTTTGCCGGGTGCCACTGTATGTCGTGCGTCCGGCGCGGGTCTGGTGTATACTTTTCCCATATCGGAGAGCACTCCCAAAGGTTTAAGGGAGTTCCCAGATGATGTCCGCGGTTCGCGCAGCACTTCCCCCAAGTAACAGGCCACCCCCCGGCCAACGCGTCGGTCGGTTCGCTCGATTTGCGTGCGGTGGAGGTCAGGATGGCGGGAGATAACGACGTGTCGATGCGGAGATCGTTCGACGAGCTGTACCTCACGGCGAGCGAGATCGAGACGCTCGGCATGATCGTCAACGCGCTCGGCGTTACCGGCAGCCAGTTGATCCTGCGGCACCGGCCGGAGCTTTACCTGCACGCACAGGCCAATCTGCAAAAATGCCGGGGCGAGCACGAAGAGCTGCTAAAGCGGCTCGACCATGCCGCGCGCCAATCAAAGGATGAGAGCGCGCTGCGGCTCATCGAGGATCTCGAAACGATGCCGGCCGATGCCATGCAGAGCCTCCATGCGGCGCGCCGGTGCCTGTTGGCGGCGGCGTTTCTCGGGCATTGCATCGCCGCGCATAACCATCCGCCGAGAGCGGCCGTCGCACCGCACGAGCACAAGCGGCTCAACTGAGCTGACCTGAGCCGGTCTGAGGCCGCCGGCTTTGCGCCGGCGCGGTTGGGGCTGCTAAAACACGGCAGGCTTTTACAGGAGCGGCGGTGGCGGCCCGGCCCATTCGCATCGGCACACGCGGCAGCGCCATGGCGCTCTTCCAGGCCGGGCTTGTGCGCGACCGGCTGCGCGAGGCGCATCCCGAGCTTGCCGCGGAACACGGGATCGAGATCGTACCGATCCGCACGACGGGCGACCGCGTCCAGACGCGGCTGCTTGCCGAGATCGGCGGCAAGGGCCTCTTCACAAAAGAGATCGAGGAGGCGCTTCTCGACCGGCGCATCGATCTCGCGGTGCATTCCCTGAAAGACATGGAGACCCGCCTCCCGGCCGGGCTCGAGATCGGCTGCATCCTGCCGCGCGACGACCCACGCGATGTGCTCGTGTCGCGACGCGGGGTGCCGCTCGCGCAGTTGCCGAGGGGGGCGCGGGT
>VAZF01000686.1 GCA_005888425.1 Alphaproteobacteria bacterium | reverse complement strand
TGGGGCGACACCCGGTTCACCCCAGTGGCCTCGGGCTCCGGCGACTAGGAAGGCCCGGGGACTACGATGCCCGAGCGCGGCTCGCGCCGGGGCGAAAGAACAGCGCGAGTTTAAGGCTCTCGGCGATCCGCTCGGCCTTGTCGTGGAAGCGATCGGCGACCAGAGCGGCGATGGCCAGTTCGGTGATGTCGTCGAAAGGCGCCATGATTTCGGACAAGCATCCGATATCTGTATCACGTGCGCCTGGGCTGATCTCCGGCGAGACGGCAGGACGCCGCACGCTGGGGGTTGATCCGGGTCGCCAGCATCAGCGCGACCGCCGCCGCCGTCACCGCGAGGCTCGCCCAGCCGGACTCACCGGTGCGCGCCATGACACAACCGCCGGCAATGACCAGCCCGATTGTCACGGGCGCGAGGCCGCGCCGCACGCGCTGCTGCCAAGCCGCATCCCGGAAGCGGTCCCAGAAGCCGAAGGCGGCATAGGCGAGCGCGCAGGGAGGCACGAACGTGACGAGCGCGCTGGCGATCGCAATCGGCAAGCCGCCGACCTTCCAGCCGATAAAGCTCATCATCAGGATCATGTTAGGGCCGGGGATCGCCTGCACAACCGCGAAGCAATTGGCGAACTCACGGTCCGTCAGCCAGCCATGTGCGCCGACGACGAAATCGCGCAGATCGGGGAGAACCCCGGGTACGCCGCCAAAGCTGATGATCGCCAGCAATGCGATATGCCCGACGAGCGCGGCAGCAGGGCTGGGCGGGTTCATCGCGCGGGCGCCTGTTGCGGGCGCGCCAGCGCGATCGACAGCGGCACGAGCCCGAGCACGACGACGAGCAGCGGCAAGCGCAGAACCGCCAGGCCGGCAAAAGCGAGCGCGGCAAAGGCGAGCGCGACCGGCCGTTGGCGGTGCGGCATCAACAGCCGGATGCCGGTCGCGATGATCAGCCCGGCCGCCGCTGCGGCGATGCCGCGCAGGATGCCCTGCAACACGGCGGCCTGCGCGTAGGACAACAGCAACCCGCCCAGCGCGAACCCGACCGTCCACGGGATCAGGATAAAGCCGGCGAGCGCCGCCAGGGCGCCGGCCGGGCCGCGGAACCGCGCGCCGATGCAGACCGTCACGCTGACGACGTTCGGGCCCGGGAGAAACTGGCAGAAGCTCAGGATATCGGCGAATTCGGCGTCGCCGAGCCAGCCCCGCTCCTCGACGATGATGCGGCGAGCCCAGACGATCGGCCCGCCGAAGCCGTACATCGACACCTTCAGAAAGGCGCCGAACAGCGCGCCCAATGTGGTGCGCGGATGGGGTTCCGTCTCATTCAGGGCAGCTGACAGTGGTACCTCCCTGCCCTGTTGTCATCCCAGCGAAGGCCGGGGGTCCACGGTTCAGCTCCGTGGCTCTGACGAGTGGGTCCAGCGTTCGCGCCCGGTCGACGGTTGGGGTTTAGACGAAGGCGCGCTTGAAGGCCGCCCACACCGCGCGCTGCGCGTTCATCGCATCGTCGACCAGCGGCACCATGCCGAAAAAGGCGTGGATCATACCCGGATATTCGCGGTACTCGACCGGCACGGCGGCCTCGCGCAATGCCGCGGCGTAGCGCTCGCCCTCATCGTGCAACACATCGCATTCGGCCGTGATGACGATCGCC
>VAZF01000685.1 GCA_005888425.1 Alphaproteobacteria bacterium | reverse complement strand
TCGTCAGATACGGGTGGTCCCAATCGCCGATGACGCCGAGCCGCTGAAACTGCTTTTTCTGCTCCTCGACCAAATGGGCGGCAAAGTCGCGGCATTCCTGACGGAACTGCGCGATCGGCACGCTGTCCTTCGACTGGTTCTTGGCGCGGTATTTCTCTTCGACGATCCACTCGATCGGCAGGCCGTGGCAGTCCCAGCCCGGCACATAGGGCGCATCCTTGCCCAGCATCTGCTGGGCCCGGTTGATGACGTCCTTCAGGATCTTGTTGAGCGCGTGGCCGAGATGCAGGTCGCCATTGGCATAGGGCGGGCCGTCATGGAGCACGAATTTCTCGCGCCCCTTCGACGCGGCGCGCAGCTTGTCGTAAAGACGCATCTTCTGCCAGCGCTCGACGAGCTTTGGCTCGAGCGTTGGCAGGCCGCCGCGCATCGGGAAGTCGGTTTTCGGCAGGAAGACAGTCGGACGGTAATCCGTTGGCATGATCAGCCCGTGGAATAAGGGATGCGATTAAAGGAAAGCGTCCCGATCCTCAACCGAGGATCGGGCCGATAATTCGCCGCATCCCTATCCGAGCCGCCGTCATGGCGGTGATATAGCAGCGCTCCGGCTTAAATTCGAGAGTGCTAACCCGGATTTGCTCTGGATTTGACTTGGTCACAGCCTTTCCGGCCAGCGCTGGCGGCCATGCAGGACCCGCAAAATGTGGATGGTGTCGCCGATTATCCGATACGCCACGAGATAGGGCGTCCGGCTGACAATCAATTCACGAGTACCCGATATCCGGCCCTCCCGCCCGAGCCGCGGAAACTCTACCAAGCGGGCAATGGCACGCAGCACGCGCTGAACTTGTTGATCCGCGACGCGAGGGTCATCCGCTGCAATGCGTGCTTGATAACCGCGATATCGAGCAGCGCCGCCTCTACCCAAGCTATTTGCATTCAGGCATGGGCAATTCATCCGCACGGCCCCACGACTCGACCCAGGCCACGACCTGTTCGTGAGATACCAATCGTCCGGCTTCGGAATCTCGCAATCCCTTCTCTATCGCAGACATCTGCCACAGCTGAAGGTCGATGAATTCCCTCACTGCTTGCTGCACTACCCAGGATTTGGGCCTATCAAGCCGAGCCGCGACAGCCGAAAGCTCTTTGTTCAGTTCGGGTTCCAAACGCACGCTCAGCGATGCGGGTTTCGGCATCTGCTTATCGCTCCTGTTCACTTGCTTGACTTGATAGATCGGCGAGGATTTCGCGGGCTTTGGCGGCGTCGGCGGCGATCTGCGCCTTCAGTTCATCGAGCCCGGCGAATTTCTTTTCCGGGCGGATAAACTCGATCAGCGAGACGCGCAGATGCCGGCCGTAGAGGTCGGTATCGGTGTCGAACAGATGCGCTTCGAGGCGCGGCTCGGGGGTGCCGACCGTCGGGCGCAGACCGATATTCGCGACCCCGTCGACGGTGCGGCCGCCGAGCGGATCGTCGGGGCCGTCACCGCTAACCCGGACGGCATAGACGCCAAAGGCCGGACGCAGATATTCGCCGAGGCCGAGATTGGCGGTCGGGAAGCCGATCGTCCGCCCTCGGCGGTCGCCCACCATGACGCGCCCGTCTATCTCCCAAAAGCGGCCGAGCTGGGCCGCCGCGTCGCGCGGGCGGCCGCCGCGCAGCAGCTCGCGGATATGGGTCGAGGAATAGACCGCTGCATCGGCGCCGCGCACCGGCTCGACAATTGTGACGCCAAAGCCGTGCCGGGCCGCCATCTCGCGCAGCAATTCGGGCGTGCCCCGGCGGCGGTTGCCGAACGTGCAGTCATGGCCGACGACGATATGGCTGAGCCCGATCGCCCCGAGCATGACCTCCTCGACAAAGTATTCGGCGCTCCTGTGGGCGAATTCCAAATCGAAATGCTGGACGAACAGGAGCTCGACCCCGAGCCGCGCGATCTCGCGCTCCTTGACCCGGAACGGGGTCAGGCGAAACGGCTCGCCTTGCGGCATGAAGACACTGCGCGGATGCGGCTCGAAGGTCAGGACGCCCGCCGGCTTTCCGGTCGCCTGGGCGCGCGCGCAGGCCGCCTTGATCAGCGCCGCGTGCCCCTGATGCAGCCCGTCGAAATTACCCATCGCCAGCACCGCGCCGCGCGGATGGGCCGATCCGGAACCGGGATGTCGAATGATGCGGAGCACGGCGCGGTAAATTCGCTGAGCAGCCAAAGGTCTGCCGCGAAAATAGCCGCTGCCGCCCCGGCAGGATAGCCTTGGCTCCGGGCGCCGGCGTTGCGGCGGGCAACGGGCCGCGGTATGTGGCCGCATGACGAGCAAGGGTTCGGGCGTGGAGGATGCGGCAGCGCCGTTGCGCGAGGCCTGGTATTACGCGGTGCCCGGGCGGCAGCTGCGGCCGGGCCGGCTGTTCGCCCGCCTCATGCTGGGCGAGCCGATCGTGGTCGGGCGTGACCAAAGCGGCGCCGTCTTCGCGCTGCGCGACATCTGCCCACACCGCGGCATGCCGCTCTCGGCCGGCCAGTTCG
>VAZF01000684.1 GCA_005888425.1 Alphaproteobacteria bacterium | reverse complement strand
GCAGTCATTTCGGTTCGGCCACCTGGATCCGGCAGGACTGATCAGGTCCGTGCGGATGGGGTCAGATCGTCGCCGGTGCCGACTTCATCACGGCCCCCTCGATGACGACGCCGGCGGTCGTGTACCGCCACAGGGCGATGAGCAGCTTGCGCGCCAGGGCGACGACGGTCGTCTTGCGCATCCGCCCGCCAAGGCGCCGGACCCGCTCGTGGAACCACAGGCTGAGCGCCGAGGCCGGCTGGTTCTGCAGCCACAGCCAGGCGAGCTCGACCATTGTTGTCCGCAGCCGAGGGTTGCCCGCTTTGGACACACCCTGCTCGTGATCAATCGAGCCGCTCTGCCATGGCGTCGGCGCCAGACCGGCGTAGGCGGCCACCTGCCTGCGGTTGTCGAACTGGCGGAACAGGCCCTCCGACCAGAGGACGGCGGCGGTCTCGGGGCCAATGCCCTTCAACTCCAGCAGCATGGCCGGCGGCGAGGCCGCCGCGCCAGTCGCCGGCTTGAGCAAGGCGTTCCGTTCCGCCTCGACCGTCTTCAACTGCTCCAGCACGACCTCGAGCCGATCCAGCTCGCGGACGATCTGCGCCATCAGGTGCACCGGCAGCGGCCGGCCGTCGCCTGTCCGCAGCTCCTCCAGCTGCTCACGCCTCCCCTTGCGCAGCGGCTGGTAGCCGAACACCCCCTGGGCGAAGAGCAGCCCTTTGATCCGGTTGACGTGCGTCACCCGCTCGCCCACTAGCGTCCGGCGCTCGCGGCAGACGCGCCGGCGGTCCTCCTCCTGCGGCGTCGGCGCCCTGGCCATCGAACACACCCGCGGCTCGCCACGCTTGAAGGCCATCAGGGTGCGCACCAGGGTCTCGCCATCGATCCGGTCGGTCTTCGCCCGCCGACCTCGGCGCGAGGTCAGGATCGACGCGGCGTCGACCACGTGGCTCTCGATCCCTTCGGACTGCAGCATCCGGTGGATCCAAAAGCCGTCGAGGCCGGTCTCCTGAATGACGATAATCGGAAAGTCCCGCCCCGTCCGCGCTCGCGCTTTCTCCTTGAGCTGAGCGAACCGTCTGAGCAAGCCAGCGATATCGCCGGCCGGAACCGAATGCTTCGACATCTTCTCCCCGCCGCTTGGCGATAGAGACGTGATCAGCCAGGTCGACCGGCTCAGTTCCAAAGAAACGAAGATTGCGCGAAGATCTGTTTGGATAGCAGTTGGCGCGTCGGCTCGGTCAGCTGCAGCTCGCATGGTCGTCTCCAGAGTGGGTGGGTTTAGCAACCGCACTCTGGCAGAGCGCCGGTCGCTATCCTGACGCCCATGGGATCTTTCGGCGCGTCTCACCCCTTGGCGCCCGTCCCGGCGAAGGTCTCTTTCCGAATCACACAGCGGGCATTCGGTCGGCGGCGCGGGAACTGGTCTTCATGCCCCACAGCGGCCGTTTGTAGACGGGAGAGCCGGCCGGGTTATCGAGGTTGGCGATCACGCTCATGCCGCCGATTGCCGCAAACCCACGAGTTCTAGACGAACCAATCTCACCAGGTTGCATCGAGCCCGAGATGCGTGAACACTTGATGTCGCAACTCAGCCAAATGCGGATCACCCCGATGACGGGGATACGACAGATCGTTGACGATCTCCGCTTTGATATGCGCGGGGCGCTCAGTTAGCAAGATGACCCGGCCGGCGAGAAAAAGCGCTTCTTCTACATCGTGCGTCACCAACAAGGCGGTAAACCCCGACCGTTCCCATAATGAGACGAGTTCGCTCTGCATCGCGAGCCGCGTCAGGGAATCGAGTTGGCCCAGAGGCTCATCCAAAATGAGCAGCTTCGGATCGTTGACCAGCGCGCGCGCCAAAGCGGTACGCTGCGCCATGCCACCGGAAAGCTGGTGTGGATACGCGTTATCGAAACCGGCAAGCCCAACCAGTTGCAGCGCTTCGTCAACGCGGTTGGATTGCGTGCGACTCAGTCCTCGCGCCTCCAGTCCGAGAGCTACATTCCCTCGGACGGTTCGCCAGGGATAAAGCGTCGGATCCTGAAAAACCACCACACGCGTAGGGTCCGGCCCCTCAATCCGGTGATCGTCGACGAGCAGATTCCCGGCGCTGGGACTGTCGAGCCCAGCAACCAAGCGGAGCAGAGTTGATTTACCGCAGCCGCTCGGTCCCAAGAGAGCGACCAACTCTCCGGGCCCGATTTCCAGACTGACGCGGTCCAACACTGGTAGTGGCTGCCCATGCAGCTCGAAATGATGGCATACGTCCCTGATCGACAGCTTGGCGCCCCGGGTGCCCTGTCGCTCCGCTGTCAGCTCTATTTGGCGCGCGCGGGCAGCTACCATCGGACGAGGCCTCTCTGCCACGACAGCAGCCTGTCGCGCAGGCGAAAAAGCAACGTGATGAGCCCCGAACAGACCAGCGCCATTATCAGCAGCGCGGCATACATGTTTGCGTAGGCGGCCCAGCCTTGCGCCCATTGCAAATACCAACCGAGACCCGCTCTAACGCCCAACATCTCGGCGACGACCAGCACCGCAAATGAATTCCCCAGGCCCATAAAAAGGCCGACAAAGACGTGCGGCATAGCCGCCGGGATCGCTACCTTCAGAACGAGAAA
>VAZF01000683.1 GCA_005888425.1 Alphaproteobacteria bacterium | reverse complement strand
TGGCTACCACGCCTATCTCATCAATCATCCGGAGTACTTCGCGCAAAACGGAGACAACAATGCACGGAAGCGTGTGACGGCTTCGATGCTCTGGAGCTCTGCCGCTGCCTATTACGACCGGGCGCCCGAGTTCTCAATGCTCTGTTTAGATGTCGATGGCGCCACGATAGCCTTCTACACGGCGCGGACTCTGCAACCGCACACCATTGTACGGTTCGATTTTTCTCGTCCGATTCCACCACCGCGCCCGCGGCCGCCAGCGTCCGCCCCGCAGGAACCGGCGAGTTAAGGGGGAGCACGCTCCTCGCTGTATTTGGTAAATACAAAATCGAGGCCGGGTGCGGCTGCTCCATTTGGATGATCCTCAGCGCTATTTTGGGCCAGAACTCCCCTGACAGGTGATGCGACTACCACCGGACAGGTTCACGTTCGTGAACGTGCAGAAATCCAATGCGCCCGTCGCGGTATTCACCCGCCAAATCGGCGATGTGCCTGCCTGCGCCATCCCGCTGGCAATTTGGATTTGATAAAGCCCGGGTGTACCAGTGGTACTTTGTGCAATTGCGGTCCTAGGCGATGTAGCGAGCGAGAGCCAGGCACCCGTTATCAGACCGCACACAACTCCGATTACCAATTCTCGCGACATTGCCGCCTCCTATGATCCCCATGGAGAGCCTCGCGCCCTCCTGGGCTCAGTGGCAGCAATTGCCTAATTCGCCCTTGCGGCCAAGAGCTTCGGGAGTACCCGGGTTCCCGAGCGGTGCTGGCATTAGGCTTGCTTGCGCGTCAGAAACAGCGCCGGTAATTGCGGATAGTAAATGGCAGCGGTTATGAACAGCCGTAATCCGCGCGTTCGGGCAATCGCCCGCGAGATTTTCCTATAAATTGGGCAAGGCTAACCCGACCGGAACACTCTCAGCGATGACAGGCGACCTCGAGCATCGTCAGTTTGCCTTGCAGCTCGCCGAGAGGCGAAGCTGGAGCCGGCATCCGAACCGCCGAACTCGGCGGCTACCCACCGCAGCTGCCGAGCGCCCAGCCGAGCCTTTTATACGCGAAGCTCAGGGGCAGCCTCCGACGATAACCGAACAGCGAGTGCCGGGCATTCCAAGCAGCTCCATGCCTGTTCACAAAGGCAGGATGCTTGGTCCGTTCGACTGGTGCACGGTTATCGGAATCGGCATCGCCGCCGGTATCCTGGGCATCGTGCTGCTGATCGGGTGGCGGCAGGGTCCGCCTCGCGCGTAACGGCTGGGTCCGGCATCTGCGGCGGCTGTTACGCTGTACCGAAGCGGGGCGCGGGATGCGGATTTCGTCGTGAGCTGGGCCATGCGGTAGGACGCTCCCCTATGCTGCTGTTGCGCCGGTTTACGTTGAAACCGCGACACTCGATCTGCCGTAAGTAACGGGAAATTAAGTAGAACTTTCAATCAATTCGCAAGGTAAGCCGACTAAGCTCGCCGCGAATCGGGGGAAACCCACCATGGAACCTGAGATCGCAGGCGCGGCCAATCATGGCTCGGGCGCTTCATCCGAACCGGCACCATCGAACAGGCGATGGACCGTCCGACGTAAGGCGGCGATTGTCGAGGCCGTCCGCAGCGGCCGGGTGTCGCTCGCTGCGATCTGCCAGGCCTACAAGCTCTCGATCGAAGAGTTTCTCGCGTGGGAACGTGACATGGACCGGTATGGCGTCCCCGGTCTGCGCGCGACCCGGTATCAAATCTATCGTCAGACCGATACGCAAAAGACCGGCTAAAGATGGCCCCTCGCGACAAACTGACGGACCAGCTTGCCTTATCGATGTTGGCGCGCGATGGCATCGCGGCGATTTGGCAACTGCACCTGTCCGCTGCTGACGCACATCGCACGGGTCACCCCAAAGCTGCGCAGTCCATCCTGGAACTCGCTGAAGCTGTCGAGGAAGCATGGCTCAGGGCTGAGGGAGCACGGAGTCTGATATGCTGTTCGAAATCTTCGTGACTGTTCCCTCCCTGGTCATGGCTGAGATCGCCTGGTTTGTCCGCTTTGCGGTCGCTCTGACGTGCCTACTCGTGCTGTTCGCTGGTGCGATCGGTGCTGTTGGCCTCCGCTGGAGGCGCGAGCCGGCACAGGGGCGGCCGGTGCGGAACCGCGGCGCTGAAGCGTCGGTTTAAGCACGACCGAATGGGGCGAACTGGGCGGTTTAACGGCCCGCCTTCGGGAGCTTCAGCTCCAACGCGACGCGGCACCAAGGCGCCGCATCGGATGGTTGCAGGAACTGGACAGCCAATTTCTAACGGTTGAGGCCCAGCGCGACCGGCTCCTCTCGCACCTTTCGCGGCGGCTTGTTCGGCGCGTCGCTGCATAGGACGCCGCTACGTCGCCCCGAGATCGCCGATAGGATGAGCACAATCGCCGAACGGCAGTTTCCGGCGCGCGAAACAGTCGACTTTTATCGGATTTAGAAAAGATCGGATCGGGGCAAAACCGGAAGCAGCTGATCTCTAACATGTGCTTGCGCTCAGCGCGCGACCGTCGAGTCTGCGAAGTCGATTCAATCTGGGTGATCCGCCCCAAGCTGCCGAAATCTGTGATCGATCGGCTGTGCGAAATCGTTAGCTTTTAGTCGGTGCTCTCAGCGTGATGCAACTGACGAATATGATCTGACG
>VAZF01000225.1 GCA_005888425.1 Alphaproteobacteria bacterium | reverse complement strand
CTCGCCGACCGCGCGGCGATGAGCGCCCGGCATTTCGCCCGCGCGTTTACATCGGAGACCGGTGTCACACCGGCCAAGGCAATCGAGCATCTGCGCCTCGAAGCGGCGCGCGCTCAGGTGGAGGACGGGTGCGATCCGATCGACCGCGTCGCCGAGATGACTGGGTTCCGTGACCCCGAACGCATGCGGCGCGCTTTTGTCCGGGCCTTCGGTCAGCCACCCCAGGCCTTGCGCCGCGCCGCGAGAATCAATTCTGCTCCCGCGTCTCTCTGAAGCGGATTGCCGGCCATTCCTCGATCGTGGTCCGCAGGTCCCACGCGTTGCGCGCGAGAAACACCGGCACGCCGTCATGATCCTCGGCCAGTGCCGTATGCGAGCTGGCGCGGAACCGGTCGAGCTCGGCTGGCTCGGCATCGACCCAGCGCGCCGCCTCATAGGGCGCGCCATCGAGCCGTGTCGCGAGCCCATACTCTGCCTCAAGGCGCGCCGTCAGAACCTCCAGCTGCAGGGCGCCGACGACGCCGATAATCCAATCGCCGCCATTGGCCGGCTGGAACACGCGCGTCACGCCCTCGTCGGCCAATTGGGTCAAGGCGTGGCGCAGATGCTTCGATTTCATCGGATCCTCGATGCGCACGCGGCGCAGGATCTCGGGCGCAAAGCTCGGCAAGCCGGTGACGCGGGTTTCGGCGCCCTCGGTCAGCGTATCGCCGGTTCGCAGGCTGCCGTGATTGGGGATGCCGATGATGTCGCCGGGCCAGGCTTCCTCGGCGAGGTTGCGGTCGCGGGCCAAAAAGAACACCGGGTTCTGCACCGACATGAGCCGCCCCGTACGCTGGTTTTTCAGCTTCATGCCGCGCCGGAAGCGGCCTGCGCAGACGCGCAGAAAGGCAACCCGATCACGGTGTTGCGGATCGATGTTCGCTTGCACCTTGAAAACGAACCCAGCGACAGCCTCTTCCTCGGGCCGAATCGCGGCCGGCTCGGCCGGTTGCGGCCGCGGCGGCGGCGCTAGCCTGGCCACGCCCTGCAACAGCTCGCGTACCCCAAAATTGTTGATCGCGCTGCCGAAAAATACCGGCGTCAGGTGACCCTCGCGGTACGAATCGAGATCGAATTCAGGGCACAAACCGCGCGCCATTTCGATCTCTTCGCGTAGCTTGGCGATCGCCGTTTCGGGCAGCCGGCGGGGCAGTTCGGGATCGTTCAGGCCCTCGCAGCGGATCGGCTCGACCACTCGCTCGCCCAGCCCTCGCTCGAACAACAGTAGCGCGTCGTCGAACAGATCGTAGGTACCGAGGAAATCGCGCCCCATACCGATTGGCCAGCTTGCCGGGGCGACGTCGAGCGCCAGCGACTGCTCGATTTCATCGAGCAGGTCGAACGGGTCACGCCCCTCGCGATCGAGCTTGTTGATGAAGGTGATGATCGGCACGTTGCGCAGCCGGCAGACCTCGAAGAGCTTTCGTGTCTGCTCCTCGATGCCGCGCGCCGCATCGAGCACCATCACGGCGCTGTCGACCGCAGTCAGCGTGCGATAGGTGTCTTCGCTGAAATCCTGGTGACCTGGTGTGTCGAGCAGGTTGAAGACGAGGCCGTCATGCTCAAAGGTCATGACCGCCGAACTGACCGAAATGCCGCGTTCACGCTCGATCGTCATCCAGTCCGAACGCGCTCGCCGGCGCTCACCGCGCGCCTTGACCTCGCCCGCCATTTGGATCGCGCCGCCGAACAGCAGCAGCTTTTCGGTCAGAGTGGTTTTGCCGGCGTCCGGATGCGAGATGATCGCAAAGGTGCGCCGGCGCGCGATCTCGTCGGGGAGCGTCGTCATTGTTCCTGAGTTGGGCAGTTACGATCGGGCACCTCGGCTGATGAGCCGGGAGCGTTCGCTCTATATGTCGTCGCGAAGGCGCTAAACCAATCCCTGCGGCCGGTCGAACCTCAGGAGATCAGCTTCTGCAGCCGCTGGACGATGGCATCGGCGCTGCTGTCGGGCGTAAAGGTCGCGGTAAACCGCCCTTCGGGGTTCATCACATAAATGACGGCGCTGTGATCCATATCGTAATCGCCGTCGGCGCGGGGGTGCTTGGCATAAAAGACGCGATAGGCCTTGGCGGCCTGCGCAACCGCTTCGGGCGAGCCGGTCAGCGCCACGATCGGAGCATCGAAACTCTGTACATAAGATTTCAGCACGTCGGGCGTGTCGCGCTCGGGATCGACTGTGATGAACACGACCCCGACCTCGTCCCGTTTTATGCCGAGCCGGTCGAGGGCGAGCGACATCTCATTGAGCGCGGTCGGGCAAGCGTCCGGGCAATGGGTGTAGCCAAAGAAGATGAGGTGCCATTTGCCTTTGAGATTGGCATCGCTGAAGGGCTTGCCGTTCTGATCGATGAGTTGGAATTGGCCGCCGATCGCGCTGGCGAGCGCCGTTCCAGCGGCGCCCCGCGGCGTCTCGCGCAAGGCGAGCGCGAGCAATACCCCGGCCGCAATGACCAGCACCCCAGCGAACACTATCGCGACGAGCGCGAAACGCGGCGGTGTGCGGGGATTTGCCGGTCGCGATGCCATGTGCTCTTCCGCTCAGCGCTTCGCCGGCATCGGCATATCCGTGCCGGCTTGCCCACCCGGTCCCGCCGCGCCGGCTTTCTCGACCGTAACCTCGACCTGCTTCTGTCCGGCCTTCTCGAGATTTAGAGTCAGCGGGAAGGATTTCCCGGCCTGCAGGGGCTCGTTAAGGCCTTCAAGCATAATGTGCATGCCGCCCGGCTTTAGCGCGACCGGCTGGTTCGCCGGGAGATCGACCCCGCCGAGCGGGCGCATCTTCATGACGCTGCCCTCCATCGTCATTGTGTGCAGCCCGGCCTTTTTCGCGACCGGGCTAAACACACCAACAAGACGGTCTGCGACCGGCGACTGAATCGTCAGATAGGCAGCGCCGTTCTCCGCCTTGCCCGGTGTCGCGCGCGCCCAGGCATCCTTGATCTCGACCTGGGCGGTTTGCGCCATCGCGGCACCGCCGATCAATAGAGCGCCGACGAAAGCGAATGCTCTGAAGATCATGTATTCAATCGCCCTCCAGGGCACCATAGGTGGTTGCGGCCGCTGAAATGCAAGAGATGGCTGTTTGACGCGCAGCGCCCCCTATTGCGATAACAGCGCCTCTATTTCGGCGATCAGATGGCGCAAATGAAATGGCTTTGCCAGCACGCGCGGCCGTTTGGGCGTGAAGTCCTCGTCCCGCACCGCGACCGCGGCGAACCCAGTGATAAACATGACGCGGATGCCGGGTTGGCGCACCGAAACGCGGCGCGCCAGCTCGATGCCGTCAATTCCAGGCATCACGACGTCGGCCACCAGCAGGTCATAATCCGCGTCGTGCGCTTGCACCAGCGCCGCCTCGCCATCGGCGACCGCATCGACCGCATGGCCGGCCCGCCGCAATCCACGACCGAGGAAAGCGCGCAGCTGATCGTCATCTTCGGCCAGAAGGATCCGCGCCATTCCTCAACACTTCGCGGTGAAGCGCCTTTCGCCACTTCTGCTAGAGGTAACACGACCGCTGCGCCGGAGAAAGGCAAGCGCCAGCTTGCGCGTACCGAGTCGATGATGACAGCTTCGCAGCACCGCACTAAGCTTGCGGCATGGACGGTCCGGTTCCGCGCTTGGCGACGGCAGGAGGCGCCCTCGACGTGCGCCAACCGGCGGCGCGCGCGCTGCCCCTCGTTCTCGCCTCGCCGCATAGCGGAGCGGAATATCCGAGCGACCTCCTGGCCGCCTCGCGGCTCGATCCGTTGACGTTGCGCCGCTCCGAAGACAGTTTTGTCGACGTGCTGTTCGGCGCCGGGCCCGAGCTCGGCGCCCCGTTGCTCGCGGCGCGCTTCCCCCGGGCCTATCTCGACGTCAACCGCGAGCCGTGGGAACTCGACCCAGCGATGTTCTCCGATGTGCTGCCGAGTTTTGTGAATGCGCGTTCGCCGCGGGTGCGCATGGGGCTCGGCACGATCGCCCGCGTTGTCGCGAGCGGTGAGGAGATCTATGCCCGTAAGCTGTGCTTCGCCGAGGCCAAACAACGTGTGGATGCCCTGTACTACCCTTACCATCAGGCATTGCGCGGGCTTGTCGAGGATACCGAGGAGGTGTTCGGCGGCTGTCTGTTGATCGACTGCCACTCGATGCCATCGGCGGCCTGCCTGTCGGGCGGGACGGAGGCCGCCGATTTTGTTCTAGGCGATTGTCACGGAACCTCCTGCACCCCAGAGATCATCGAAGCGGCGAGGGAGTTTCTGACCGAACGCCATTTCACCGTGGCGCTCAACGCGCCCTATTCGGGCGGCTTTACGACCGGGCATTACGGCTGCCCCGAGCGCCACCGCCATGCCTTGCAGATCGAGATCAACCGCGCCCTATATATGGAGGAACGCAGTTATCGCCGAAAGCCCGGTTTCTCCCGGCTCGCGGTCGAATTGGCCGAGCTGATCGACCGGTTGAGCCGAATCATGCAGGACTGTCTCCCGCGGCGCTGAATCTCGGCCGGTAAATTCGCGAATTCCGCTCAATGTCGCCTTCTCGGGAAGATTGACGCACCGCCGGGGTGTTCCCAGTTGCAAGGGGAGCACCTTCTGGAGCACGCGATGAGCGGCAGGTTGGCGGACCACACGATCGAGCAGAACTGGCAGGCCTATGCCGAGGACGAGCACGCGGTCTGGCGCCTGTTGTTCGAGCGCCAGCAGAAATTGCTCAAACGGCGCGCCTGCCGCGAATACCTCGATGGTCTCCAGCAACTAGGTGTTGCCGCGCACGGAATTCCTGATTTCCGCCGGCTCAGCGACATCCTCGATCGCGCGACCGGCTGGCGCATTGTTCCGGTACCAGGCCTCGTGCCGGATGAGGTGTTTTTCGCCTTTCTTGCCGCGCGGCGCTTTCCCTCGACGTGCTTCATCCGGCGGCGCGACCAGCTTGACTATCTTCAGGAGCCGGACGTCTTTCATGACATCGCCGGCCATGTGCCGATGCTGATGAGCCCGGTCTTCGCCGATTACATGCAGGCCTACGGCGAAGGCGGGCTGAAGGCGGTCCACCTCGGGCATCTAAACCATCTCGCCCGGCTCTATTGGTATACCGTCGAGTTCGGTCTGATCGCGACGGATGAAGGGTTGCGGATTTATGGATCGGGGATCCTCTCCTCGGCCGGCGAATCGGTCTATTGCCTCAAAGACTCGCACCCGCACCGCTTGCGCTTCGACCTGCGCCGCGTCATGCGGACGCAGTACCACATCGACCGCTATCAGGAGACGTATTTCGTTATTGACGATTTCGCCCAGCTGTTCGCGGCGACGCGGCCGGATTTTGCGCCGATCTACCGCGAGATCAGCGTGCTGCCGGAGATTTCGGCCGAGGCCATTTTGCCGGAAGACCGCGCCTACGCTGGTTTTGTGTCGGGCAAAAAAGAAGGGCCGCGCGTGAGCACGGCCCGAGTTTAGGGAGGAAACGCCTAGAAGACGTACGGCAGAACCATCGAGAAGATGATCCATACCGCACCGCACAATTTAAGGACCGGGCCGCCCGAGTCAACCCCCCTTTCGGAAAATCCTTGGCAGCCCTCAGGAATCATCATAGCTCCTGCGATCGAGCCGCCGAAAGCGTGTGCGCTGCACAACAGGCGGGCCGCAATGTAATGCGAACTCCGACGGCAGCGCCGCCACTCGACCGGCACGACGCTTTGTTTATCGATGTCGACGGAACGTTGCTGGAGATCGCGCCGCGTCCCGAGCTGGTCGAGGTGGCACCTTCATTGCCCGATCTGCTGCGGCGCCTCGGGGATGAGCGCGAGGGGGCTCTGGCGCTGATCAGCGGACGTCCGATTGCCGAGCTCGATCGGCTGTTTCGCCCGTGGCGCGGCGCCGCGGCTGGATTGCACGGCATCGAGCGGCGTCGCCCTGACGGAAGCTATGCAAAGGGCGGCGGCGACGCTGACCGAACCGCGGCGGCAGCGCTCGACAGGCTACGCCCGGAAATAACGGCAGTCGCGCGGCACTGGCCCGGTGTATTCGTGGAGGACAAGGGCCGTACGCTCGCCCTGCATTACCGCGCCCTGCCGGATGCGGAAGCGGCGATCCGCGGTGCCGCTGCCCGACTGGTCGAACAGGATAGCGACAGCTTGCGGCTGATCGCCGGGAACATGGTCGTTGAGTTCCAACCGCGGCATCACGACAAGGGCCGGGTCATCGCCGCCTTTATGGCCGAGCCGCCGTTTCAGGGACGCCGGCCGGTGTATCTCGGCGACGATACGACTGACGAAGACGGGTTCGCCGAGGTCAATCGCCGGGGCGGCGTGTCGATCCGGATCGGCTGCCAATCCGGCAGTACTGCGGCGGTGTTTGGGCTGTCTTCGGTCCGAGGGGCGCGCGAATGGCTTGCCGGCGCACCGCACTTACCGGCGACTTGACGCGGAACACGGCTGGCGCGGCACTGTTTCAACCACAGGTGGCGAGTGAGGCGGGAATGCCAAGCGAGGAGGTTGCGGCGGTCGGATCGGTGATGGGCGACGCCGAAACCCATGCATCCGCTCGCGGGAGCCATCGAGCCGCAGCAAAAGCAGCTCCTCGCCGACTGGTCGTCGTCTCGAACCGAGTGGGCCCGATCGGCCGCGACAAGGCGGCCCAGGGCGGGTTGGCGGTCGCGTTGCGGGCTGCGTTGGAGCGCGCCGGCGGCCTCTGGTTCGGGTATAGCGGTTCGATCAGCGAGCGCCCGAGCGAAACGCCAAAACTGACCATCGACCGTAACATCACCGCGGCGGTCGTCGATCTGTCGCGGCGCGACTTCGACGAATATTACATCGGCTACGCCAACCGGGTGCTGTGGCCGCTGTTCCACTACCGGCCGTCGCTGGTCGGGTTTTCGCGGCGCGCTCTCGCCGGTTATCTCCGCGTCAACCGCAGCTTTGCCCGCACCCTGGCGCCGATGCTGCTGCCCGAAGATGTTGTCTGGGTGCATGATTACCACCTGATCCCGCTCGGCGAGGCGTTGCGCCAGCTCGATTGCCGGCAGCCGATCGGGTTTTTCCTGCACACCCCGTTCCCGGCGGCGGAATTGCTCCGCATGTTGCCCAATCATCGCGATCTGGCGGCCGCCTTGTGCGCCTACGACCTCGTCGGCTTCCAGACCGCCGCCGACCTCGAAGGCTTCCGCGATTACCTCTTGCGCCAGGGCGGTGGCGAAGATCTTGGCGGCGGCCGGTTGCGCGCGTTCGGGCGAATTGTTCAGGCCGGCGTGTTCCCGATCGGGATCGACGTCGCCGCCGTTGCCGAGCAAGCGGCGGCCGCCGAGGAGTCGCGGCAGATGCGGCGCCTGACGTCCAGCATCCGCGACCGTTCGCTGATCATCGGCGTCGACCGGATCGATTATTCGAAAGGGCTGCCGGCGCGGTTTGCCGCGTATTCGCATCTGCTCGAGCATTACCCGCAGACGCGCGGCCGCACCGTCTTGATGCAGATCGCGTCGCCATCGCGCTCGGATGTCCCGGAGTACCGCGAAATCCGCAGAGAACTCGAAGCCGCCGCCGGTCACATCAACGGTCGCTATGCCGAATTCGACTGGACGCCGGTGCGTTACCTGAACAAGAGCTTCAATCATCGGATCCTGTCCGGGTTCTACCGCGCCGCCGGGATCGGGCTCGTGACGCCGTTCCGCGACGGCATGAACCTGGTCGCCAAGGAGTATGTCGCGGCGCAGCGGCCGGACGATCCCGGCATCCTGGTTCTGTCGTGCTTCGCCGGCGCGGTGCGCGAACTCGGCGAGGCGATTATCGTCAATCCATCCGATCTCGAAGCCATGGCCGAGGGAATCTGGCAGGGCCTGCAGATGCCGCTCGGGGAGCGGCGCGAGCGGTGGACGGCGATGATGGCGACGCTGCGGCGAAATGACATCAATGCCTGGCGCGAGCGTTTCCTGACCGTGCTGGAGGCGGCCGGAGCTGGGCGGTGACTGCTGATCGGGAAACGGTTTGGCTCGTCGGTGATATCGGGGCGACGAATGCCCGGTTCGGGCTGGCGTCTCCCGCGGGCGCGGTATTGCATTCGAGCACGTTCGCCGATGCCGATTTCGCGACAATCGGGGACGCGATCCGTGCCTATCTCGCACAGGCCGGTTCGTTCCCGCGGCCGCGCATAGGATGCCTCGCGATCGCGGCGCCCGTCAGCGGCGATGACATCCGCATGACAAACCATCCCTGGAGCTTCTCGGTCGCGGCATTGCGTGACGAGCTCGGTTTCGAGCGGTTCGAGGTCATCAACGATTTTACCGCGGTCGCGTTGGCGCTGCCGCGGCTCGGCCCGAGCGACCGCGTACCGGTTGGCGGCGGTGCGCCGGTCCCGGGCAGGCCGATCGCGGTATTGGGACCGGGTTCGGGACTGGGCGCCTCCGGGCTCATTCCGGCGGGATCGGGCTGGCTGTCGCTGACCGGCGAGGGCGGCCATGTGACGATGCCGGCGGTG
>VAZF01000474.1 GCA_005888425.1 Alphaproteobacteria bacterium | reverse complement strand
CGGGGGAGACGTCACTCGGTTACCCCGGGCTCCCTTTGTCGGCCGATGGGTTTCCATGGCACCGGGGCGGCCAGTATCGGCGCCCTTCAGACGGGCAATATACGAACGAGGGTCAGAATCTTTATCGACCCGGTAGCCTCAGTAGTGGGGGAGCGCGTCAGTTACTGGCTTGAGAACGAAGTCGGCGACGCGCAAATCGTGAAAGACGGAAACGGCAGTCGCCGCCGCTGCGCCGGGGAAGAACGGCAGGTCGCATCCATATGTTGTCATCACGATCTGGTCAGAACCGTAGAGGACGGCGTGCGCAGCTCGGCCGTGCAGATATGTGCCACCGCCGCACCATGTGAGAACACACGCATCGGCCCCCCGGTCGCGTTTTCCGCCAGCGGCTTTCTGCGGCATGGCGAGCTAGCTCTCGCCGCCGGCGCGGCGACATGTTTGCGGCCCGCGCCTTGCCGCCACGGCTGCCGAGTTCCATCGCAGCTGATCTCAGTTGCTCCCGTTCCTCGCCGGTCATCTCCGCGGGGTGCTTCTCTCCACGCGGGCCTTTAGGCAAAACCGACTCCCTTTTGCCGAAGCTCGTTGCGGGCTTGTTGTATGAACTCTTGGAGACGCATCGGCGTCAATAGCACACGAGCGCGGGGCAATGGCCCCCCTAGATCACTAACCGACCTAGCCTCTACACCGTCCGTGTAGCCAGCTTCTTGCCAGAGTTCCTTTGCCCGTTTCAGAACGGCATCCTCGCTCGGCTCCGCCATGCTCGCTCCTGACCGTTGCTTGCTGCTAAGCCTACGGCATTGGCGTGGCGGCGGCGAGAGCGGCGCGAAGCCGCATTAGTGGCCGTTACAAATAGCCGCGAGTAGACCGCGGCAGGACCGAACACCACAACGACGGCTCGTATAGGACCCAACAGTGCCTCCGTTTGACCGGCGCGCATCCGAGTGATCTTTCTGAAATAAGCGCTCGGCTTATCGATTGAGGGGAACGCACTAGAGTGGGGGAAGGACCTGAGATGCCGGGCTTTTTATGATGTCTCGAAGGTTCGAGGCAAGCTGCTCGCGGCGGTAGGGCTTGCCGAGGACCGGGAATTCCTTTGGCAGGCTGTGTTCGCCAGTAAGCACTGCGGCAGTGTAGCCAGACGTCAGCAAGACCTTGAGCTTGGGTTTCAGGCGTCTGGCCTCGCGTGCCAGCTGAACGCCATTGATGCCGCCGGGCATGACGATATCCGAGAACAGAAGATCGACCCTGATAGCCTCCTTGAGAATCTGAAGGGCCTGTTTTCCGTTTTTCGCTGCGAGGACGTGATAGCCAAGATCCGAAACGATCTCTGTTGCCGTTGTAAGCACACCCTCATCGTCATCGAC
>VAZF01000473.1 GCA_005888425.1 Alphaproteobacteria bacterium | reverse complement strand
TTCCTTGGCTATGAGTGAGCGTTTCTCGGTTTCCCAGAAGGCCTCAATCGATCGGGGAAGGTACAGTTTAACTGTCGTCCCGCGGCCTCGCTCGCTGGAGATGCTGACCTGGCCTTTCGATTCCGTGGCAAATCCGTAGACTTGCGACAGACCGAGACCCGATCCCTTTCCAACCTCCTTCGTCGTGAAGAACGGCTCGAACACATGGGACAAAACCGAGGGTTCGATGCCGAGCCCGTTATCGCTCACAGCCACCATTGCGTATGCACCGGGAGCAAGGTCGGAATTCCACGTTGCTTGGGTCGAGCCCCGGATCGAGCTTCAGGCGCAACTCGATCTGCGGACCGGCGGCATGACGCATGAGCGTTTCAAATTCCAGCAACACGCGATTGAGATTGAGGGTTACAGGCCGCATCACTTGGCGGCGCGAGAACATCAAGAGCTGTTCGATCAGACGCTCGCCGCGCTCTGCGGCTTGGAAGGCCGCCTTGGCGACACGCGTAACGCGGTCGCTGTCCGCGGGCTTTCGCAGAATCAATTCAATGTTGCCGGTGATAACGGCTAAAAGATTGTTGAAGTCGTGAGCGATGCCGCCGGTGAGCTGGCCGACAACGTCCAATTTCTGGATATGGCGCAATGAGGCCTCGGCCATCTCCCGTTGCTCGGACTGGACTTGCACAGCTGCCATAGCTGCGTCCGCTGCTGTACTACGCCGAAGAGCCAGCCACGCCAAAAGAAACAATGAGATCGAGGCGGGTAGTCCGATTGCCAGATAAGCCGCCATTTGCCATGCCCAGCCAGCAATCACCGCTGAGCGCTTGAGTCCGACGGAGACGTAGACAGGATAAGCACCGAGCTGGCGATAAGAGAAAAGCCGTTCGATGCCGTCGAGCTCCGACGCGCCGTTATAGCCGCCTGTGTTTGGACTTTGGCTTATGGCTCGGCGAAAGTGGCTGCTGTTCGAGAGAGTGTTGCCCACCAGATTTTCGCCTGGGGAGCGGGCCAGCACAGCGCCGTCCGAGCGTATCAAAGTCACCAGATAGTCGTTGAGATCGACAATCGTTCGGTAATACCCGACGAAGTCGGAGAGCCTTGCGGATACAAAGATAAGGCCGGCCGCCCTTTCCTGTGCCGAACCTTGATCGAGTCGAACAACGCTGAATTGCGGGGCCTGAGTAAAGGTGCCCGGTGCCGTCCTTCCAATGTAGATCGGTTCCTTCCCGTCCCGGTCCACCCTCAAATAATCAGGGAGCTCCAGGTGAATCGTGGGCCGCGGAAAGACCGGATTGCTCGCTGCGAGACCCTCATCCGGGACAATCAGCCCGACAGCGGAGATCTGCGGCCTGCCGTCGAATTGCTGCAGATAACGATGGAATTCCGCTGAACCGATCAGGTCCGAACGATTCTTGCTGGCGATGTGTTCTGCGAGGCGATCAAGGATTAGCTCATCGTTCTCGAATGCTTTGAGAGCGTACTGCTGAATCGCATCGGTTGCTCGATCCACCCGCTCTCGTGCATCACGAAAGCTGGCGACATAATTAACCCATGCCGCGGTCGCCAAGAGGACCACAGGGACGACGATCACCGCTATCGTCAATCCCCGCAAAGCGCGGGTGATGCCCCCGCCGGGTACTCCGGCGGGACGAAGAATGTTCACCGGAAGCCTGTCGAT
>VAZF01000472.1 GCA_005888425.1 Alphaproteobacteria bacterium | reverse complement strand
GGCCGCCGACCGCATCATTGATCGCGGTCCGCGAGTCGGCGCCGGTGACGGGGAAACCTCCGAACAGACCGCAGGCGATATTGGCGGCGCCGAAGCCGATCAGCTCGCGATTGGCATCGACGCGATATCGATTTTTCGCGCCGAAGCTGCGGGCCGTCACGATGCCGCTGCCGAAACTGACGACGAGGATCGCGAACGCATTGAGCGCCAGATCGTCGAACTCGACGCCCTGCGGCACCGGCACGCTCAGCTGCGGCAGGCTCGCGGGGATTTCGCCGATCAGCGCGATGCCGATCGACTGCAGATCAAACAGCCAAGAGAGGAGGATGCCGATCGCGACGGCGAGGAGCGGAGCCGGCAAACGCGGCGACCGTCCCCGCAACAGCCGCATGAGCAGAAACACGCCAAGGCCCAAGCAGAGTGTCGGCACATGAACGCGTGTGATCTCGCCGGCAAGCTCCACGAGAGGGCGTAGCAGCCCATGGCTCTCCAATGGCACGGTTGTGAGGCGGCCAAGCTGAGCTATCAGCAGCGTCAGCGAAATACCGCACAGATAACCGGTCAAAATCGGCCGCGACAGAAAGTTGGCGATGAAGCCGAGACGCAGCACTGCCGATAACAGGCACATGATGCCCACAGTGAGGGCGAGTACCGCGGAGACGATGACCTTCTGCTCATCGGAACCCGCCGGCAACAATTGCGACAGGGACGCGCCGAGAATCGCCAATGTTACGGCATCCGGCCCTACAATCAGCTGACGCGACGAGCCGAAGATTGCATAGACGATGAGCGGTAGAATGCTCGCGTAGAGGCCGACGGCCGGCGGCAATCCGGCGATTTCCGGATAGGCCACAGCGGTCGGTAACGCCACGGCCGCGATCGCTAGCCCCGCGGCAGCGTCCTGCGCCAGCCAGCGCGGCGAATACTGCTCCAGTTGGGCAGCGAGCGGAACGGCGGCTTTCAACCACGCCGGAAGTCTGTGCCGGCGGTCCCCTTGCGGCTCGGGAAAGACGGCTGCACTGCGGGATGCGAACCTCACGAGCGCCGCCCAGAAATCAGATTTTCCACTCCGGCTAAAACTCCGCGCGGCATCCCGCCCAGCATTGATTTCGATCGCCGGAGCACGATTGACACAGATCAAGGCGTTCGCTTGCAAAAGCGGAGGAGCCTGTGGTGGTCTTTACGACCGGGTGCCAGGTTCGGGTCAGAGGCCCTGGTGCCTTCATCGAAACAAGCCACCGTTGCTCGAGGGGTTACTGCGATGGGTGTGGATCTATCCCGCCGAGTATTGGCCGAGTTTTTTGGCACATTCTGGCTGGTTCTCGGGGGCTGCGGCGCTGCCGTGCTCGCGGCCGGTTTTCCAAACCTCGGGATCGGCTTTGTCGGAGTCGCGCTCGCGTTCGGCTTGACGGTCCTGACAATGGCCTATGCCGTCGGACATATCTCAGGCGGCCATTTCAATCCTGCGGTTACCATCGGACTGTGGAGCGCCGGGCGCTGCGCAGCCGCGGATGTCATCCCCTATATCGTTGCTCAGGTTATCGCCGCGATCGCCGCGGCCGGTGTGTTGTGGCTGATCGCATCCAGCCAACCGGGTTGGGTGCCGGGTGGCTTCGCGGCAAACGGTTACGGCGATCTCAGCCCCGGGAAATACGGTCTCGCCGGCGGTTTTCTGACTGAGATCCTCATGACATTTTTCTTTCTGTTCATCATCATCGGAACGACTTCGAAGGGCGCGGCGAGCGGGTTTGCCGGCATTCCGATCGGCCTCGGGTTGACGCTGATCCATCTGATCTCGATTCCGGTGACGAACACCTCAGTCAATCCGGCGCGCAGCACCGGACCGGCTCTGTTTGCCGGCGGTCCCTATATTGGACAGCTCTGGCTGTTTTGG
>VAZF01000471.1 GCA_005888425.1 Alphaproteobacteria bacterium | reverse complement strand
GCCTTGCGCCACACCACCCTGATCGCGCCCAAGCTGACGATCCAGGGCGGCACCCGCGAGGTGTTGCGCGGCATCATCGCCCGCGGCCTCGGCCTGCGATAGAAGAACGCTTTAACGCAGAGGACGCGAAGGGTTCAGTGAACACACGACGCCTTCCCACCCCGTCGTCCCGGCGAAAGCCGGGACCCACTCCGCAGCCGCTCGTGCCTCGGCTTGGTGGATCCCGGCTTTCGCCGGGACGACGGGTTAATGGTTTCCACGATAGGCGCAACAGGCCCCGAGCGTTCGCATCGGCTAAGTGAAATCTTGTCTTTCTGATCCCGGAACCTTGGTTGATGCCAGACCTTCGCCCTCTCCTCTCGCCCGACAGTGTGGCAATCATTGGCGCGGCGGCGGACAGTTCATTGCGCGGAAGACTGACGCAGCAGCTTGTTGAGCACGGCTTTGACGGGCGCATCTATCCGGTGACGCGCAGCCAGACCGAGGTGCTGGGGCACAAGGCCTACGCAGCTGTCGGCGACATCCCCGAAGCAGCCGATCTCGCGATCATTCTGGTGCCGGCGGCATATGTCGTCTCGACGATCGAGCAATGCGCCGCGCGCGGCATCCCCGCGGCAGTCGTCATCAGCTCGGGATTTGCCGAGGAGAAGAGCGAGGAAGCGGCGGCGCGCGACCAGGCGTTGCGCGCGATCGCCAAGCGCACCGGGATGGTTATCGCGGGGCCCAATTCGGAGGGGCTCGTCAACCCGCTGCGGCCGCTCGTGGCGACGTTCAGCCCGGTGTTCCACGATCCGAACGAACCGCTCTTACCGCAAAACAGCAGGGCGAAGCCGATCGCGGTCAGCTGCCAGAGCGGCGCGCTGACCTTTGCGTTTCTATCGCGCGGCCGCGACCGGCAGTTGCGTTTTACTTATCAGATCAGCGCCGGCAATCAGACCGTGCTGGAGGCGCACGACTATCTCGATTGGGTGCTCGATGCGGGCGGCGCCGACATCTTTATGGGCTATCTCGAAGGGATCCGCGACACGCAGCGGTTCCGCGCGGTCGCAGAGAAGGCGGCGCGCATGGGCAAGCCAATGATCCTCGCCAAGGTCGGCCGCTCCGATGCGGGACGACGCGCCGCCGCTTCGCATACCGGCTCGCTCGCCCGTGCGGGCATGGCGGACGATGCAATTTTTCGCCATCACGGCATCATTCGCGGCGAGGACCTCGACCATATGGTCGATGTCGCGAGCGCTTTTGCCTATTGTCCGCTGCCGCGCGGCAACCGGGTGGCGGTCATCACCGGCTCGGGGGGCAGCGCGGTATGGATGGCCGATATATTGTCGGCGCACGGGCTCGAATTGCCGGTCATCGAGGAGGACCTCCAGCGCCGCATCATGGCGCTCCTCCCCTCCTACGCCTCGGCGCAGAACCCGATCGACGCAACGGCACAGGCGATCGGCGAAGTCGGCTACGCGCCAATGGTCGAGCTTGTCGCGCAATCCGAGCGCATCGACACGATCCTCTTGATCAGCTCGCTCGCCAATCCGGAGCGCGCGAAAAAGCTCGCCGCCGAGCTGGCGGGCATCACGGCCAGCCTCGACAAGCCGATCCTGCTGTCGACTTACACGACCGCGACACCGGCCTCGATCGCGGCGATCGCCGGCGCCGGCATCCCCTGTTACACGTCGATGCCGAGCTGCGCGCGCGCGATCAAGGCGCTTGTCGATTATGGCCGCTTTCGGGAGAAGCTGGCCCGGCGCAAGCCGGTCGAAGCAACCGCCCCGGCGCTGCGCGACGAGGTCACGCTGGCGCTCGCCGCGGCGGGCCCGGTGCTGACCGAAGTCGCTTCGAAGAAGCTGCTGGCGCGCTACGGCGTGCCGTTGCCGCCCGAGGCGCTCGCGACGAGCGAGGACGAGGCGATCGCGGCGGCATCCAGGATAGGGAGTGCGGTCGCGCTGAAGGCGCAGTCGCCCGACATATTGCACAAGACCGAGGCCGGCGCGGTCATGCTGGGACTCTCCGGGGACGGGGCGGTGCGCGAGGGCTACCGCACGGTCTTGGCGCGCGCCAAGGCGGCCTATCCGAATGCAAAGATCGACGGCGTGCTCGTGCAGGCGATGGCAAAGCGCGGCCGCGAGATGATCCTCGGCGTCACGCGCGACCCCGATTTCGGACCGATGCTGATGGTCGGGCTCGGCGGCATCCATGTCGAGGTGCTGAAAGATGTCGCCTTCGCGCCGGTGCCGCTCGGCGCGGAGGACGCGCTGGATTTAATCGGACAGCTGAAGGGCGCTACGCTGCTTGACGCGGTCCGCGGCGAGCCGGCTGCCGACCGCGACGCGCTCGCCCGGCTGATGGTCGCGTTGTCGCGGTTCGCGGCCGATCATGCCGACGCGATCG
>VAZF01000470.1 GCA_005888425.1 Alphaproteobacteria bacterium | reverse complement strand
CGCCCTCAAAATTGCCGATGCAGCTCGAGCAGCTTGTGAAGCGCGCTGCGGGCGGACCGCTGATCTGCGTCCACCCCGCGGCTGGCAATGCGATGAAGCAATGGCCGGCCGACTATTTCGCGCTCGTCGTCGACCGGCTGATCGCGACTCATGGCGCGCGCATTGCCTTGATCGGCGCGCCCGGCGAGGAGCCGATCGCGAACGAGCTGCTCGCGCGGCTGCGGCGCCCCGAGGCCGTGACCTCGCTGATCGGCGCCTTGCCGCTCGCCGATCTCCCCGCCCTGCTGGCGCGCGCCTCGCTGTTTCTCGGCAACGACAGCGGGCCGAAGCACATTGCCGCCGGACTCGGCGTCCCGACGGTCGGGGTCCATTCCGGTACCGTCGATGTCCGCGAATGGGGTCCGATCGGCGTCAATGCCGTCGCAGTGGCCCGCGAGATGGTGTGCTCGCCCTGCTATCTGACAAACCCCCAGGATTGCCGCCGCGGCCTCGCCTGCCTGCGCGAATTGTCGCCGGAGACGGTCTATCAAGCCTGCGAGCGGCTGCTGCTCCTCAGCATGCCCGCCGCCGCGGCGCCTAAAGCCGCCCGCCGCGAGCTCGCCCGCCCGGCCCGTCGTGCCGGACGCGCGGCGAGGCAATCGGCCGCAGGCCTGGCTGCGGCAGGTCCGCGCTAGGGCGATACTCCCCTATTTCGGTTGCTTCGTCGTGCGGCGCGCCCCTCTCCGGCCGGCCGCCGGAGGCGCAACCGGCACGGCCCTTGCGAGACCCAGCGGTCGCATGGAGTTGGCGGGAGTTTTCGCTTTGCCCTCGGATCGCGTAAGCTCGCCCTCAGAGAAGAGCAGAACAGGGGGATCGATGCCCGGCCGATCAAGAGCCTGCATCGCTGCACAGACCCGTTTGGCCGGCGCGCTGGTCGCGGCCGCCTTGCTCCTGGCGCCGGCAGCGGGCTGGGCGGAAAGCGCGGCGAAGACGCTGCGCTTCATCCCGCAGGCCGATCTGCGCAGCATCGACCCGATCTGGACGACCGCTTACGTCACCCGCAATTTCGGCTATCTCGTCTTCGACACGCTGTTCGCGCTCGACAAGGATTTCAAGCCGCAGCCGCAGATGGTCGATAAATGGACCGTCAGCGACGACAAGCTTACCTATAAATTCACGCTGCGCGACGGTTTGAAATGGCATGACGGCCAGCCCGTGCGCGCCGCCGATTGCATCGCCTCGATCGAGCGCTGGGCAAAGCGCGACCAGTTCGGGCAAAAAATGATGGAGGCGGTCGGCTCGATGACCGCCGATGGCGACAAGAGCTTTACGGTCGCGCTGAAGGCGCCGTTTCCGCTCCTCCTCAGCGCGCTCGGCAAGTTGTCGAGCAATGTGCCGTTCATGATGCCCGAGCGGATCGCCAAGACCGACGCCTTCCAGCAGATCCCGGAAGCGGTCGGCTCGGGCCCGTTCAAATTCGTCAAGGAGGAATGGGTCCCGGGCAGCAAGGCGGTCTTCGTCAAGAACGCCGATTACGTGCCGCGCAAGGAGCCGCCGAGCCTCGCCGCGGGCGGCAAGGTCGCCAAAATCGACCGCGTCGAATGGCTCTACATACCCGATACCGCGACCGCGGCGGCGGCGCTCAATGCGGGCGAAGCGGATTGGTACGAGCAGCCGCCGGCCGACATCCTGCCGGTATTCTCGGCCAACAAGGATGTCACGGTCGCGACCGTCGATCCGCTCGGCAATATGGGCGTGCTGCGCTTCAACCATCGGCTGCCGCCTTTCGACAATGTGAAGATGCGGCAGGCGGTGCTGAACCTGGTCGACCAGAAGGATTACATGCGCGCCGTCGCGGGCGATGAGAAATACTGGAAGGCCTGTCCCTCGATCTTTATCTGCGGCGGCACGCCGTTCGAGACCACCGCCGGCGCCGACGCGCTGATGAAGGGTCCGAACCCGGCAAAGGCAAAACAGCTCATTCAGGAAGCCGGCTACAAGGGCGAGCGCATCGTGCTGATGTCGGCGACCGACCAGCCGATCGTGCACCAGCAGGCGCTGGTCACGGCCGAGGCGTTACGCGGCGCCGGTCTCAATATCGAGCTGCAGGCCAATGATTGGGGCACGCTGATCACGCGGCGCGCCTCGAAGGAGCCGATTGACAAGGGCGGCTGGAACCTGTTCCACACCTGGACCGCGGCCCCGGACATGCTGTCGCCGGCGCTCAACATCCCGCTGCGCGCCAATGGCGACAAGGCGTGGTTCGGCTGGCCGACCGACGCGAAGCTCGAGGAGCTGATCGACGCCTGGTTCAAGGCGTCCGATCCGGCAGCGCAAAAGAAATTCGCCGACGAGATCCAGGCGGAAGCCTACACGGAGGTGCCGTACGTCCCGACCGGCCAGTTCGTCGTGCCGACCGCCTATCGCAAAAACCTCGACGGCATCATCATCGCCCCGGTGGTGTTCCTGTGGAACGTCGAGAAAAAGTGAAAGCCATTTCCGCGACGAGCCCCCACCCCAACCCTCCCCCGCGAGCGGGGGAGGGAGTTTATCGGCGCGCCTCCCTCAAGAACCCTCCCCCGCTGGCGGGGGAGGGAAGATCGCCGCGGAGCGGCGATCGGGTGGGGGCTGACGGCGCCGGCAGCGTCTCCGGCTGATGTTCGCCTATATAGTCCGGCGCATCCTGGCGACGATCCCGGTCATGGCGGTCGTCGCAATCT
>VAZF01000469.1 GCA_005888425.1 Alphaproteobacteria bacterium | reverse complement strand
GAAGGAGAAGAAGGTCCGCTTTATCGGCATGGGCGTGTCGGGCGGAGAGGAGGGCGCGCTCGAAGGGCCGAGCATGATGCCGGGCGGCGAAAAGGACGCGTATGCGCGCATCGAGCCAATGGTGACCAAGATGGCCGCTCAGGTCGATGGCACGCCCTGCTGCACTTACATCGGCATTGGCGGAGCGGGCCACTACGTCAAGATGGTCCACAACGGTATCGAATATGCCGATATGCAATTGATCGCCGAGGCCTACGACCTATTCAAGACCATCTATGGGCTCGACGCCACCGCGATCGCCAAGATCTTCGAGCAATGGAAGACCGGCGACCTCGCTTCCTACCTGATTGAGATCACGGCAGTGGTGTTGAACAAGCGCGACGAGAAGACCGGCGGAGCCTTGGTCGACGCCATCTTGGACGAGGCCGAGCAGAAGGGAACTGGCCGCTGGACGGCCCGCAACGCGCTCGATCTCGGCGTGCCGCTGACTGGGATTACCGAAGCCGTCTACGCTCGCGTTCTGTCAGGGCAGCGTGCGTTGCGCACCGCGGCCGAGAAGAAGCTGCCCCATAAGCAGGCGCCCGGTCGCAAGCCCGAGCAGGCCGACATCGACGCTATCCGTGACGCGCTCTACGCCTCAAAGATCGTCGCCTACGCACAAGGCTTTCAGCAGATGACAGCCGCATCGAAGGAATACGGCTGGGATCTGCGCCTGGGCGAGGTCGCAACGATCTGGCGCGGCGGCTGCATCATCCGGGCCCGCTTTCTCGATCGGATCGTAGAGGCCTACAAGGCCGACAGCGCGATTCCCAACCTCATTCTGCAGGACTATTTCCGTGACGCCGTGCTGAGGGCAGAAGAGTCCTGGCGCGGCGTCGTTACCCTGGCGGTCAAGCATGGCGTGGCGATCCCCGCCTTTTCGTCCTCTCTCAGCTATTATGACGGGCTGCGCCGCGCACGTGGGCCCGCCAACCTGCTACAGGGTCTGCGCGACTATTTCGGCGCTCACACCTACCGCCGTCGGGACGCGGAAGGCTCGTTCCACACGCGGTGGGGCCAGGACGGAAAAGAAGTCGCGCTGAGATAAAGCCTCGCGGCGACGCGGGAGGTGATCCGCGCCGCGGTCGCCGGCATCGCCGGCAACCGCTCCCGTCAAACCATGAGCGCCGGGCAATGACCCTCTTCGATACATTGCGGCGCAGCCGGCTCGCCCGGATCTCGCTGACCCGGCGCGAACCGACCGAAGCCACCGCGGTCCGGCTGGCGGCGCCGCCGGAACCGGCGGCCGCCGCTCTGCCGGAAGGGGCGCCGCGGCTGCGCGACTGGATCGGCGTCCTGGCCATGGGCACCGGGCTGTTCATGGCGATAATGGACGTTCAGATTGTTACCAGCTCGTTGACCCAGATCCAGGGCGGGCTGTCGGCCAGCACGGACGAGATCGCCTGGGTGCAAACCGCGTATCTGATCGCGGATGTCGTGATGGTGCCGATGTCCGGGATCATGTCCCGGCTGTTGTCGACGCGCGTGCTGTTCGTGATCGCCGCGCTCGGCTTCACCGGAGCCAACGTGTTGTGCGCCACCGCCGCCAGTCTGGGCCAGATGATCGTCCATCGGGCGATGCAAGGGTTGTGGTGGCGCGATCACGCCGACCGTGTGGCCGGTTGTGTACACCAAGTTCCGCGAGGAAAGGTTCGGCCAGTGTGACGGAGACCATG
>VAZF01000468.1 GCA_005888425.1 Alphaproteobacteria bacterium | reverse complement strand
CGATCGCCGCGATGGACGAAGCTGGCGTCGACCGGGCGCTGGTCCACCCGGTGCTGTGGGATCCCGACTCGAACGAATTGGCCATCGAAGCGGTGCGGAACTACCCCGACCGCTTCGCCATCATGGGATGGTTCTATCTCGACGACCCGAAAGGCGCCGACCTCGTCGCGCATTGGAAGGAGCGCCCGGGTATGCTCGGCCTGCGCTTCTATTTCAACGAGCGGCACAAGCGCGAGTGGATGACCGACGGCACGCTCGACTGGCTATGGCCTGCCGCCGAGCGGGCCGGCGTCCCGGTGGCGCTCGCCGCCGCATTGTTCCTGCCGACGGTCGGCCGGATCGCCGAGCGTCACCCCGGGCTCAAGCTGATCGTCGATCACATGGCCGTGCCGCCGGCGAGCCGCGGCGACGCGGCCTATCGCTTCCAGCCCGAGCTGCGGGCGCTGGCCAAATACCCCAACATCGCGGTCAAGGCGACCGGTCAGCCCGGCTACGCGGAAGACGCCTACCCGTTTCGCAGCTTCCATGAGCACCTGCACCGCTGCTTCGACGCGTTCGGCCCCGACCGGATGTTCTGGGGCACCGACATCACCCGGATGCCGTGTTCCTGGCGGCAATGCGTGACCGTGTTCACCGAGGAACTGCCCTGGCTCAAGGGCCGCGATCTCGAGCTCGTCATGGGCGAAGCCCTATGCAACTGGGTCGGCTGGCCGCTTTCCGCAGGTAGAAAAAGCTGAGATAGCCCTCCTGGACACGAACCTGCCGCGACAGCCAAACTCGCGTGCCACAAGAGGAGCGCCCCCATGACGATTATCGATTCCCAGGTTCACGTCTATGAGGCGAACACGCCGAAGCGACCCTGGCACAACGTGCCGAACTGGCCCGCTCACGTAACCGGCGACGAGATGGTAGCGGCGATGGACAAGGTCGGCGTCGACGGCGCGATCTTTATTTCCGCCTTCTCGATGTATCAGTACGACGCCAGCTATGCGGTGGAAGTGCAGCAGGCCCATCCCGGCCGGTTCGCCATCGTCAAGCCGGTCAATCCCGACGATCCCGCCGTGGGCGATGTCATTGCCGAGTGGAAGAAAACGCCGGGCACCGTTGGCATTCGCATTATGCTGACGAACGAGGCGGGACGCGCGCCGGACGACCCGGGCCTCGACCGGATCTGCCGCGCGGCGGTGCGTCACGATTTTCCGGTCAACGTTCTGTTCTGGGGCAATGTGGACGCAGGCACTGCCCTGGTCGATCGTCATCCCGATACGCGCTTCATCATCGACCATCTGGCCATCCTGCAGCCGCGCGTCCCGCCCGCGCCGCCGCAGCCCTGGGCCGACTTGCCGAAGGTGCTGGAACTCGCAAAACGGCCGAATGCGGTCATCAAGGTCAGCGGTGCCTGCACGCTGTCCCGCGAGCCGTATCCTTTCCCGGACATCTGGGACCCGCTTGCCCGCGTGTTCGATGCCTGGGGTTTCGAGCGCTGCCTGTGGGCCACGGACTGGACGCGCGCCTTCGCGGTCGTCAATCACGAGCAGGCCGTCGAGCCCTTTCTGAAGACCGACCGCTTGAGCGATTCCGAGCGGGCCATGCTGATGGGCGGGGCCACCGCCAAGGCTTATGGCTGGTCGCCGAATCATGCTTAGCACTTGCGGCACGTCGACCCTGAGGAGGATCGCTCGTCATGGCTGTTCAACTCGTCGCCAGGGGCAAACCCATTCGTGAACAGGTCAGCACGGCAGAGTGGTCCGCTCGCGTTGAACTGGCGGCCGGACACCGCGTGCTTGCGCATTACGGTGTCAACGATCTGACCTACAACCACTTCGGTCTACGTGTGCCGGGAGAGCCGGATCACATGCTGATCAAGCGCACCGACTGGATGTTTTCCGAGGTGACGGCTTCGTCGCTGCTGAAGGTCGATTTCGACGGCAACGTGCTGACCGATACGGATGTGAAGACGATCAAGGGCGGCGCATTGATCATTCATGCCGGTTTACTGAAGCAGCGCCGGGACCTGAATGCGACGCTGCATACCCATACAGTGGCGGGTATGGGGGTCGCGGCGCACAAATTTGGCCTGCTGCCGATCAATCAGCATGCGCTGCGATTTTATGGCGAGGTGACATATCACGAATTCGAAGGTTTCGAATTCGATGACGAGATGACGCCAAAACTGGTGCGCGACCTCGATGGCGGCTTTTTCCTGATCCTGCGCAATCACGGCGTGCTGGTCTGCGGCGAAAGCGTCGCTGAATGCGTCGTCAACCATCACTTTCTGGAGATGGCCTGCCAGGGTCAGGTCGCAGCGCTCGCCGCGGGGCAGGGCAACTATACGATACCGAGCAAGGAAGCCTGCGAGTACGCGCACAGCCAATTCATGGCCGCCGGCCGTTTTTTGAAGGGCGACAA
>VAZF01000467.1 GCA_005888425.1 Alphaproteobacteria bacterium | reverse complement strand
ACTCATGCCGCAAGGCGGCCGCTCAGGGCCACGCCGCGTGCATGTGGTTGTTGGGCGAATTGTCGGCCCGGGGCGAAGGCGCCGATAAGGACGACAAACAGGCGCTCGAATGGCTCAGGAGCGCCGCTGGGCATGGCAGCAGGGAGGCACTTTTCGAGCTGGGCGTCCGCTCCTCAGAGGGCCGCGGCGTCGAAAAAGACGAAGCGGCCGCGCTCGATTATTTCCGTAGCGCCGCCAATCTTGGCCACGCCGAAGGCGCCTACCGCTTGGGCGAGGCTTATGTCGCGGGCCGTGGCGTATCGCGGGACGAAGCACAGGCCGCCGATTGGTTCCGGCGGGCGGCGCTGCGCGACTATCCGCGCGCGGGCTACCGGTTGGCGCTGATGTACACGGAGGGACGCGGGGTCGATAAGGACGCCGAAATGGCGGCCGTATGGTATCGCATGGCCGCCCGCCTCGGTGATCCCGATGCGATACAGGCGCTGAAGTGAGCGACGGGCCCCCTCGGCGCGGGCGGCGGCTAACGTTTGCTGAAGACGATCTCGACGCGGCGGTTCTTCTGGCGCCCTTCGGGATCGTCCGAGCCGTCGGGTTTCGTGTTGGGAGCGACTGGCCGCGTCTCGGCGAAGCCCTGGACCGCGAATTTCATCTGCCCGAGACCTTCGCGGTCGACGAGCCATTTTTCGACCGATCCGGCGCGCCGTTCGGACAAGCCCTGGTTGTAGGGGTGATTGCCTTTCGAATCGGTGTGCCCCTCGATCACCACCCTGCCCTTGGCGCGCTCGCGCAGGATGCCGGCGACCTGTTTGAGCGCGTCCGCGGCGCTCGCCCGGATATCTGATTTGTCGAAATCGAACAGGATATCGGCGGGCAGTTCGATGCGCGTCTCGGTCGCCGTCTCCTTGACCGCCAGGTTCTGCGCCTGACCGGCGAGGTTCTCGACCGGGTAGATCAAGTCGAGAATCTCGCCCTGCATCTCTTGCGCCCGCGCCACTGAGAGCCCGAGCAGGATCGCCGCGACGACTGCCGCTGCCCGCCACCGCACCTGTTTCATATCGCTAGCGGGTAATCGGGACGCTGTCGATCGGCTGAAAATCTGGGACCACGACAGTCATTTTCTCGACGTTTTCGGGAGGTGCCGCGAATTTGGCCCATAAATTGGCCCGCCCGCCCTTCTCGATGTTATGGATGCTGGAGCAGGCACATTTTTTGTTCGTATCGCGTACCACCAGGTATTTCTTCTTATTGACGTTGTCGATCAGGTGGACACCGCTGATCTGGTCGCCATCGCTGGCGCCCTGGTGGAACTTGCCGCTTATTCCGACGGACTTGTCGGACGCGTTGATCAACTGAAAGCGCAGCGTTACCGAATTGGCTTCGTCGCGCTTTAGATCTTGCACGACAACGCTCAGCCCCGGAATGCTTCCCTCTGCCTTCAGCTCGGCGGATTGCGCGGGCGCCCCAATAATGAGGGCTCCGCCGGCCATTGCGAGCGCAATCAGAGCTTTACCCAAGAGCCGCATCTCCCCCTCCGTTTCTGCTCTACCCGTGAATTTTGGCGAAGCCGCCGCATCGGGTCAGCAAAATTTGCTGCCGCTCCCGGGTAAAGGCGTCCGGGCAAAGGCGTTCGGGCTAGAACTCGTATTGCTCGACAACCATCGGCTCGTTGCGGGCGGCGGCAATCCATTCCTGCATTTCGGGCATCGCCATGATCGTGTCGCAATAGGTTTCGGCTTCGCGCTCGAGCTCCACCTTGTAGGTGCGGAAGCGGCTCACGATCGGCGCGTACATCGCGTCGGCGATTGTGAAGTGGCCGAACAGGAAATCGCCGCGGCCCTCGCCGCAGCGGATCCGGCAATCGCGCCAGATCGCCATGATCCGATTGATGTCGCCTTGCACCTCGGGGGTGATCTCGCGGCCGGGGAAGCTCGAGCGAATATTCATCGGCAGATGCTGGCGCAAGGCCGGAAAGCCGGAATGCATCTCGGCGCTGACCGAGCGGGCGGTGGCACGCATCCCCGGGTCCTTCGGCCACAGCTCGAAGGTCGGGAAAGACTCGGCTAGGTATTCGCAGATCGCCAGGCTGTCCCACACCGTCAACTCGCCATGCTTCAAGGCCGGCAAGCGGCCGGAGGGCGAATATTTCAGCACCGTCTCGCGGCTGGCCGGCTGATAGAGCGGCACCACAACCTCCTCGAAAGCGACGGTCGTCCGCTTCAGCGCCAGCCAGGCGCGTAGCGACCAGGAGGCGTAGTTCTTATTGCCGAGATAGATCGTCAGATCGGCCATGAAGGCCCCCACGGCTAGTGGCGCTCCAGTCTGACACAACACCCGCGTGGAGCAACCGACGGCAAAGGCAACCCTGACGCGCTCCCCGGGCTTCGATCTCTCCGGGCGCCAACCCTCTACAGCATGCCCAGGGCGGTCGGCCCCTTTGGCGGCGGGAAGGCGCGGTC
>VAZF01000466.1 GCA_005888425.1 Alphaproteobacteria bacterium | reverse complement strand
TTACCGATATAGATCCCGATCAGCGATTTGCCGATCGTAAACAGAACCGCTGTCGCGACGGCGCCGACGATGACATCGCGCCAGGCGATCTGCTTGTCTGGCAGGAATTTGTAGATCGCCGCGAACACGGCCGACAGCAGGACCAGCGTGATCACAAAATTGATCACCGCCATCAGCGCCTTGGCGCCGGGGAAGAAGCCTTCGACCCAGTGCCCGAGCGCGGCAAGGCCGGCACTGACCGCCAGCGATACGACGAGCAGAAAGCCGAGGGTCATGACCAGCCCCATGCTGGCGATGCGGGCGCGGACGAGCCGGGTGAGCCCGGCTTTCGGCTCGGCGTTCCAGATCTTGTTCAGCGAGGATTGGATTTCGCCAAAGGCGCCGCTCGCCGTGATCAGCAAGGTGACCAGCCCGATGATCGTCGCGATGGTTCCGGATTTCTGGCTCTGACTGCCGGCGCTCTGCAGCATCGAGGTCAGCGCATCGCCGCTGCCCTTGCCCATGAGGCCCGAGAACTGGCCCATGATCGCGGCCTGCGCCGCCTCTCGCCCGAATACGAGGCCGGCGATCGCGATGACGACCAGCAGCAGAGGGGCAATGGAGAAGATGGTGAAATACGCGATGGCGGCGGCCCGGCTCAGCGCTTCATCGCCCATGAAACCGGAAACCGTGTCTTTGATCAGATCCCAGATTTTGCGGAACATCTCGTACCGCCCTTGTCGCTCGGATTTCTCCAAGCAGAAACGAGGCCGGCGCAGTGTTTTTCGGCATCGGCAACCCGAAGTTGCCGAGCCTCGATGCCGTGCCCGCGATATTGCTCGATGACCCTAAGCGCCGCCTGCGGCCGGGCGCTGCGCCTTCAATGCCGCCAATTCGCGCCGCAGCGCGCGCATCTCCTCGAAGCGCGCCGTCACCTCGCGCAGAAAGGCGGCGATCCCCAGCATCGCGCCCGCATTGTCGTGCAGCGGCAGGATCGTGAATTCGACCGAGATCTGCCGCCCATCCTTGTGGCGCGCCGGCACCGATAGCAGATCGCCGGCGCCGTATCGGCTCTCGCCGCCTTTCATAACGTGCTCATAGCCCTGCCAATGACGGGGGCGCAGCCGGTCCGGAATGATCAGATCGAGGCTTTCGCCGATCGCCTCGCTTTCGGCGAAACCGAAGATGCGGGTCGCCGCCGCGTTCCAGAACCGCATCCGGCCCTGCGCGTCGGCATAGATGATTGCATCGGCAGAGCCAAGCACGAGCCGGGCCGCGAAATCGTCGGGCAATCCTGCAGGCAGCGCAGTCATGGGTCTCTCCTCGCTCGGCGCGCTTGCATCGATACCGCTA
>VAZF01000465.1 GCA_005888425.1 Alphaproteobacteria bacterium | reverse complement strand
AACGGAGTGAGGCGGGCCAGCCATTTCCGGCCGCAACTTGCTAGGTCTTCGGCCGTTAGGGTGTCGGCGAGCTGCTGAAGACGCTCGGGTGCTCCGCACCGAAGAAATGCATTCGAGCATTGCTGGAAATCGATCCCCTCCTCACGCATGCGGTTCGCCAGCCAGTGATGCTGATTAAGACAGACCCGAGCAGAGAACGGAAGGTAGGGGCACATGCGCACGAACATCCGGCCCCAATACTGGTCGGAGATATAGAAGTTGTACTGCACGACCCAGCGGTCGGCGATCTGAAGATGCCAGCGGTTCACCTTCTTGTCGCCGATTGCGGTCATGATCCGCGCAGGCTCTCTGGCTTTGAGAATGACGACTACCTGATCCGGTCTTGCGTCCCTGAAGGAGGGGTCGACAAATTCGTCGCGACGGCCTCTAGGAGGCTCAACGATCGGAGCGTTCCACTTTTCGGCTTGCTCTTTCACCCACAGCTGAAACTGTTCAGCCGTCCCGCGCAGGATATCCCGGCTCACCGGATGGAGGTGTCGATAGGTACTGAAAAACCCCACCATTCTCTCGGGCTGCTGGAACGGCTGGATAAGGCCGTTGAGCAGAATCCGGTCAAAACACCGATAGCCGAAGCGGATGCTGTCCTTGTGATGTTCGTAGAACGCGTTCATGGCCGACTCCCACTGATCCGAAGCCGGCAGGATAGTCGATCGCCATCTCACCTTGTGCTCGCCAAGCGGTGAGGGATATCAAGGGCACAGCCCTTGGCTAGTTAGCTAGTGCCCGTCCATAAACGTACGTTTTTTGGCAGTTTAGAAGGGCGGGGCATTCGGTGGTTATCGGGGAGACTCACCGTGTTCGCTTTGAAGTAGTGGCGAAGGCCGAAGGAATCGTTTGACGAGCGAGGGTGGACAAGTTGATTTGATTTGGCCGACGTCATTGAAGTTGCCGGCCGGAGCCGGGGCCTATGCCGGTTTGAGGCGGGCGAGCAGCACCAGGTTGTGCGCCACCACCGCGGACCAGATGTAGGTCTTGAAATGATCGAGCCCGCGCCAGGTGCAGCGTGCCAAACCGTAGGCTCGCTTGAGGCAGGAAATCCCGGCCTCGATCCCGGCGCGGAAGTTGCGCAGCTTGCGATAAACCCAGCGGCTCTTGACCATGTCTTCGACCGCCAGGCCGCGCTTCTTGTGGAAGGCGACATCAGTGACGCCGCGCGCCTTGGCTGCCGCGAGATTATCCTGGCTGGCATAGCCGCCATCGGCCGCGACCTGCCGCGGCGGCACGCCGCAATGGGCGATCTGCCGCTCGAGCATCGGCAGGAAGCGTTCGGCATCGGCGGGGTTACCGGTCTCGACGACGAGGTCGAGGATCAAGCCACTGCGGCCGGTGACCAAGTTGAGCTTGTGTCCGTACTGCACGTCGCGAGCGCCCTTGACGATGATGTCGGCATGCGGCTCGAACAAGCTGACCAGCTTCTCGCTGGCCTTCACCGCCTGGCCATCGAGGACGCGACGCTGGCTCTGGGTGAGGATGCGCTCGATCAGCGGGAGATAGTGGCCGAGCTGGGCGCGCCAGCGCTCGGCCGCGATGCCGGCGAGGTCGGCCAGCCGCTTACCGGCCTCCTGCAGCGCCGCCCGGGTGGCGCGAGTGGCGGCCATCAGCTCACAATAGAGTCGGCGCCGGTTGGCTTTGCCGCGGCTGTATTCGATCGCTCGCGCGCGTTTCTTGGCCAGCCGCCGGCGATCGCGCCACTGCAGTGCCGGCGCTCCCGGCAACGCCGCAGCTTGCCGCAATAGCCGTGTCATGACGCGCACGGCATCCCACAACAGCGCACTGTCGCTCGGCTCGTGCATGAGCGCCGCGGTCACCGTGCTGTCGATCCGCACCGTGGCGCCGCTTTCCAGCTTGTCCTGCTTGGCGCTGGCCAACACCACCCGATTGACCGCCTCCCAGGTCGCCGGTTGGATCGCACTGATCGTCTGGTGGAGCACCGATTTCTTCGGTGACCAGGCCAGCGGCAAGCGGGCAAAGGCCCGAAACGATGCCGAATCCTCCAAGTGAAAGGCCAGCTCTTCGTAACTCAACTGCCGCTGTTGCTTGAGCAGCGCACAGCGCAGCACTGTCTCGGCCGGCAGGCCGCGGCGTCCGGTCTCGCGCAACCCGTGGCGACGCAAATCGCCGGCCACCAGGCTCACCAGCGCGCGCTGCCGATCCAGCCACTGCGAGATCGCCTTCAACTCGCAGCCGATCTCGTGCCCGGCAAAGACCTCGAATATAGTGGCCTGGACGGTGCGTTCCTGACGCATTATCGGCTCCGGCGGCGAGGGTTACGCTTTGGATTCAATGGCTTGCATCCGCATCCTACCCGAAACCGTCGGGCCTCGCCCGCACTAAATTGCAAATGTCTCCGTAATTCCAACAACTTCCAGTTTATGGACGGGCACTAGCCTAGCGAAAAGCTACGACCTCGTCCATTCGAGCAGGCCCGCCAGCCGGGGCGATCAGCGGAGGCCGGAGGTCGCCGTGAAGGATGCCTCGGTCTTCTGCCGGATTTCGTCGAGCGAGACGCCGGGCGCCAGTTCGGTCAACCGCATCCCCGAGCTGT
>VAZF01000224.1 GCA_005888425.1 Alphaproteobacteria bacterium | reverse complement strand
AAGGGCAGATCGAGCGCCAGGAGGCGCAGGCATTCGGCGTGTAGCGCAGCCAGATCCCATTGCTCGGGTAACGAGTTTTCGGGGATGGCGCGGGCCACCGCATCGGTGACCGAATCGTTGCGCATATCGGCAACCGTCGCGGCGACGTCGTGCGCGCTCATGATGTCGCGGCGCTGCTCATAGACGACCTTGCGCTGGTCGTTCATGACGTCGTCGAATTTCAGCAGCTGCTTGCGGATGTCGTAGTTGCGCGCTTCGACCTTCTGCTGCGCCTTGGCGAGCGCCTTGTTGACCCAGGGATGGATGATCGCCTCGCCTTCCTTGAGGCCAAGGCGCTGCAGCATCGAATCCATCCGCTCGGAGCCGAAGATCCGCATCAGATCGTCTTGCAATGAAACGAAGAATTTGGAGGCGCCGGGATCGCCCTGGCGTCCTGAGCGGCCGCGCAGCTGATTGTCGATCCGGCGACTTTCGTGGCGCTCGCTGCCGATCACGAAGAGGCCCCCGGCTTGGCGTACCACTTCGCGCGCCGCCTCGATCTCGGCCCGGATTTCGGCCGCGCGGGTCTCGCGCTGGGCAGCATCCTCGATCTCGGCCAGATCGGCCTTGAGGCGCATGTCGAGATTGCCGCCGAGCTGAATGTCGGTGCCGCGGCCGGCCATGTTTGTCGCAATCGTCACATTACCCGGGCGGCCGGCCTGCGCGATGATGTTGGCCTCTTGCTCGTGGTAGCGCGCGTTCAGCACCTGGTGCGGTATTTTCTTTTTTGTCAGCAGCTCGGACAGCGCCTCGGATTTCTCGATGCTGACCGTGCCGCACAAGACCGGTTGCCGGCGGCCGACGCACTCCAGGATCTGCTCGACCACGGCGTCATATTTCTCGCGCGTCGTGCGGTAGACCTCGTCGTCATTGTCGGCGCGGATGCACGGCTCGTTGGTCGGGATCTCGATGACGTCGAGCTTGTAGATATCGCCGAACTCCTCGGCCTCGGTCATCGCCGTGCCGGTCATGCCGGCGAGCTTTGGGTACATGCGGAAATAGTTCTGGAAAGTGATCGAAGCGAGCGTCTGGTTCTCGTTCTGGACGGTAACGCCTTCCTTGGCTTCGAGCGCCTGGTGCAGCCCCTCTGAGTAGCGGCGACCCTCCATCATGCGGCCGGTGAACTCGTCGATGATGACGATCTTGTCGTCCTTGACGATGTAGTCGGTGTCGCGGGCGAACAGCTTATGGGCGCGCAGCGCTTGGTTGACGTGATGCACGAGCGAGACGTTGTGGATGTCGTAGAGAGAGCCGGCGCTCAGGAGATTGGCTTCCCGCAACAGCCGCTCCATCTTCTCCTGGCCGCTTTCGGTCAGCGTGACGGTGCGCTGCTTTTCATCCTTCTCGTAATCCTCGGCGACGAGCGCCGGGATCAGCTTGTCGGCCTGGATATAAAGCTCGGAATTGTCTTCGGTCGGGCCGGAGATGATGAGCGGCGTCCGCGCCTCGTCGATCAGGATCGAATCCACCTCGTCGACGATCGCGTAATGGAACGGCCGATGGCACATCTCCTCGAGCCGGAACTTCATGTTATCGCGGAGATAGTCGAAGCCAAGCTCGTTATTGGTGCCATAGGTGACGTCGCACAGATACGCCTGCTGGCGCTCGGCATCATCGAGCTCATGGACTATGCATCCGACCGTCATGCCGAGGAACCGGTAGATCTGTCCCATCCACTCGGCATCGCGCTTGGCGAGGTAATCGTTGACCGTGACGACGTGGACGCCTTTCCCGGTCAGCGCGTTGAGATAGACCGGCAACGTCGCGACGAGGGTCTTGCCTTCGCCGGTCTTCATCTCGGCGATCATGCCGCGATGCAGCACGATGCCGCCCATCATCTGCACGTCGAAATGGCGCTGCCCGAGCGTGCGCTTGGCGGCCTCGCGCACGGTCGCGAATGCTTCCGGAATCAGATCGTCGAGTTCCGCCCCGTCTTCGAGCCGCTGCTTGAACTCCGCGGTCTTGGCGCGCAGCGCCTCGTCCGAGAGCTGCTCCAGTTCCGCCTCGTGATCGTTGATCTGCTCGACCAGCGGCCCGAGGCTCTTGACGTAACGATCGTTGGCGGTGCCGAACAGCCGCCGGGCTAAGGCGCCTAACATGAGGACCTCGGGAGGGAGATGTCTGGGTGAGAAAGCGAGCGCACGGCGACAATTGACAGATAGGCCGGCGCTGCGGGGGTGTCAATTCGGCCTGCCTGCCCGCCGGCTTTCCATTGAACATACAATTTTGGGCGCGACTTGTTCGCGCCGGCCCGATATGCGACATCAACGCCGCCCGCCCGCGCCTCCGGAGACGACCGCCAATGCCCGCCATTTCCCCGCTCGCCCCTGCCGGTTTCCCCGACCTGAAGCCGATTGCGGGCGTGCGCCTCGCCGCCTATGCCGCGGGGGTGCGCTATGCTGGTCGCAACGACGTCATGTTGGCCGAACTAGCGCCGGGGACAACGATTGCCGGCGTGCTCACCCAATCAAAGACGCCCGGCGCGCCGGTCGATTGGTGCCGCGCCTGTCTGCCCGACGGCTCCGTGCGGGCGATCGTCGTAAATTCGGGCAACGCCAACGTGTTCACCGGCCGTGCCGGGCGCGAAGTCTGCGAGCGCACCGCCGCGGCTGCGGTCCAGCTATTCGGCTGCAGCCCGCGGGAGGTCTTCATCTCCTCGACGGGCGTTATCGGCGAGCCGCCGCCGGCGGCCAAAATCGTCGATGCGCTGCCCAAAATCGCACCGCTGCTGGATGCTGCCGGGTGGGAGCCAGCGGCGCGCGCGATCATGACGACCGACACCTTCCCGAAGGGCGCCACGGCGACCGCGGTCATCGAGGGGACGACCGTGCGGATCAACGGCTTCTGCAAAGGCTCGGGCATGATCGCGCCGGATATGGCGACGATGCTGGGCTACCTGTTCACCGACGCGGCCTTGCCCGCCACCGTGTTGCAGCCGCTCCTTAAGGAAGCCGCCGACAAGTCCTTCAACTGCGTCACGGTCGACGGCGATACCTCGACGAGCGACACGGTGCTGCTCTGCGCGACGGGCCAGGCGAAGAATGCCGCGATCACAAATGCCCGCGATCCGCGCCTTGCCGATTTCCGCCGCGCGCTCGATGCGGTGTCGACTGATTTGGCGCAGCAGCTCGCGCGCGACGGCGAGGGCGCCGAGAAATTCGTCACGATCGAGGTGACCGGCGCCGAGAACGACCGGGCGGCACGTCGCATCGGTCTGTCGATCGGCAACTCGCCCCTGGTCAAGACCGCGATCGCGGCGGCGGACGCCAATTGGGGCCGCGTCGTCATGGCGGTCGGCAAAGCCGGCGAGAAGGCCGAGCGCGACCGGTTGTCGATCTCGGTCGGCGGCATCCAGATCGCCGCCGAGGGCGGTCCGGTGCCGGGCTATCGCGAAGGGCCGGTCAGCGAGCACATGAAGGGCCGCGAGATCCATATCGCGGTCGATCTCGGGATCGGCTCCGGCCGCGCCACGATTTGGACCTGCGACCTGACGCATGGCTACATCGATATCAATGGCAGTTACCGCAGCTGAGGCGGCCAAGCCGATCGTCCTAGTGACGGCCGTCGCGCTGATCGACGCCGACAGCCGCGTGCTGTTGGCTCAGCGGCCTGAGGGCAAGCCCATGGCCGGGCTTTGGGAATTTCCCGGCGGCAAGGTGCATGACGGCGAGACGCCGGAACGGGCGCTGATCCGCGAGCTTGAAGAAGAGCTCGGCATCGATGTCGAGGCGAGCTGCCTCGCACCGTTCACCTTCGCCTCGCACGGCTACTCCGATTTCCATCTGCTGATGCCGCTGTATGTGTGCCGCAAATGGTCGGGCATCGTGACGGCGCGCGAAGGGCAACAGTTGAAATGGGTCCGGCCGGCGCGGCTCGGCGATTATCCGATGCCGCCTGCCGACAAACCGCTCGTCGCGATGCTGCGCGATCTGCTCTAACCGGATTTCTTCAGCGCGTCGGCGAGATTGTGCGTGGCGCTGCCGCGTGGCAGAGGCTGCGGCTGGCTGGGATGCGGCGCCCAGCCGGCAAGGAACAGGACCTCGAAAGTTGCGGGAATACGCCCGTCTGTATTGGGAAACCGCTCAGCATAAAGGGCAACGGCGCGGGCCAGGGTGGCGCGGCGCATCGGGCTGCGGCGACGCGCGGCCAGCGCGTTGGTCTCGCCCATTCCCCGCAGATCGCGCATCAGGCCCAGCGGATCGGCAAAAGTCACCGTGATCGTCTCGCTATCGGCGACTGGCATCGCAAACCCGGCGCGCTGCAGCAAGGCCGCGGCATCGCCGAGTTCGATCGACGGCGAGACACGCGGACTGACCCCGCCCTCCTCGGCCAGTTCGGCCTCGAACAGTGCCGTTCGCAGTTCGACGAGGGTCTGGCCGCCGAGCATCGCCGCCAAGAAGAGCCCGTCCGGCTTCAAGGCCTGGCGCAGCTGCACGAGCGCGCCGGGGAGATCGGCGGTCCAATGCAGCGCCATGACGCTGGCGATCAGGTCGAAGCTCGCCTGGCGGAACGGCAGAAATTCGGGATCGGCCACGACGCGCGGCGCCGGCGCGGTAGTCAGAAAGGTGGCGGAAGGCTCGGCCGCGACGACCTGAACAGTGCCGGGCCTCATCGCCACTGTCCGCGTCAGCGCGCCGTCCCGCGCGCCGAGATCCAGGACGATCGGGAATTCGCGGCTGACCAGATCGAGCCGGTCGATCAGCCGATCCGCGATCTCGGCATGCAGAAAATCGGCCCCGCCCCCCTGACCTCGCGTCAGGCGCGCCGCGCGGTCGCGGTGCAGGCGCCAGGCGCGCCGGTCGAACAGGGCGGTCGCGGGCGGATCCGAGGGCATTTCGGCGAGCAGCCTCGCTAGGCTCGCGCGTTGCGGTTGACGCGCGCGGGTGCAAGCGGATGATGGGAAGCGATGCAGCTTTCGGCAACCCTCCCGGCTCAATTGCGCCGGCTCGGCCGCGCCGTGGTCGATGGCGTCCTGCCGCCGCGCTGTCTTGCTTGCGGCATGATTGTCGACGAGCCCGACGCGCTGGGCCGCCCCTGCTGGCCGGCATGACGTTCTTTGCACCGCCCTGGTGCGCCATCTGCGGGTATGTCTAGCCCTTAATGCGGACTGCACCCGACCTGATGGGCACGTCGACGCTAGTTTGTTGAGCCGGATTGCCGCACCGCGTTATATTTTCCCCCTCGCAGATAAGCGAGCACTTCGGCGTCACCGGCAACGCGGGTCTAGGGAGGTCAAGGATGGCGACCTACTCGGTTTCGGACCTCGGTCGGCGCGACATCCTTTTGATGGCTGCGATCGCAGCGTCGTTCGGCCTATCCGGCTTAGCGACGACGGCCCGAGCAGAGGCCAGCTTGCGGCGAACTCCCGGCCAGATACTCGGCCCATTCTATCCGCTGAGCGAGATGCCACAGACGACCGACCTGACGAGAGTTCCCGGTCGGTCTGGCCGTGCCGAGGGACAAGTGCTCAATGTGATGGGAAAGGTGCTGAATCTTTCCGGCGAGCCGGTTCGCAATGCGAAAGTCGAAGTGTGGCAGGCCAATTCTCGCGGGCGCTACACCCATCCGAGTGACACGAATCCAGCGCCCCTCGACCCCAACTTCGATGGCTCCGCCGTCCTGGATACCGACGCAGAGGGACGGTATCGGTTCACCACAATAAAGCCGGCAGCCTACCCTGCCGGCCCAAATTTAATTCGACCGGCACACATCCATTTCCAAGTGACCGGAAAAAATGACCGTCTCGTGACGCAAATGTATTTTGACGGCGATCCTTACAATTCGACAGATCCGTTTCTGAACAGTGCCGGCGCAAAGCAGCTGCTTATTACAAATGCCCTCGATGCTACTCCTGATCTCGAGGCTGGATCGAAATTGGTAATATTTGATATTGTGCTCTACAAAGGCTGAGCTGACGCGTGCAGGTTTCGGAGGTTCTTGCTCCACAGTTGCGCCGGCTCGGCCGCGCCGTCGTCGATGGCGTCCTGCCGCCGCGCTGTCTCGCTTGCGGCACGATTGTCGACGAGCCCGACGCGCTGTGCAGCCCGTGCTGGGCCGGCATGACGTTCTTTGCACCGCCCTGGTGTGCCATCTGCGGCCTGCCCTTTCCGCACCCGATGGGCGAAGAGGCGGTGTGCGCCGATTGCGCCAGGCAGAAGCCGAGCTGGGACCGGGCACGCGCCGTCATGCGCTACGACAAGCACAGCCGGCACCTGGTGCTCGCGCTGAAACATGGCGACCGCACGCATGTCGCAAGGGCGCTCGGCCGCTGGATGGGCCGCGCCGGCGTGGAGTTGCTCGACGGCGCCGACATCATCGTGCCAGTGCCGCTGCATTGGACGCGGCTCTTCACCCGCCGCTACAACCAGGCCGGATTGCTGGCGCACGCGGTCCGCGCGGCCGGCGGTCCGCCCGTCATGCCGGATGGGCTGGTTCGCCGCCGCCGGACCCCATCCCAAGGTCGGCTCGGCCCGGCGGCGCGGGCGCGCAACGTGCGCGGCGCCTTTGCGGTCCGCCGCGGTCGCGATGTCAAAGGTAAGCGGATCGTGCTGGTCGACGATGTGTTGACGACCGGCGCCACAGTCGAGGAGTGCGCCCGCGTCTTGCGCCGCGCCGGCGCCGCGTTTGTCGGCGTTCTGACCCTGTCGCGGGCCGTGCGCGCCGGCGGCTGAGGCCGGCAGTATCCATCGTGAGGTGGCCCATGGCCATAACGTTGAGCCAAGATTATCGGCCCGGCATGGTCGATCTGAAGGCCGGCCGGCTCAGCCGCGAGATCTTCGTCAGCGACGCGATCTATCACGCGGAATTGGAGCGGCTCTTCGCGCGGGCCTGGCTGTTCGTCGGTCACGAGAGCCAGATCCCCAACCCTGGCGATTTCGCCGTGTCCGGTATGGGGGAGGAGTCGGTCATCCTCTGCCGCGACCGGGTCGGCGAGGTGCATGTCTTTCTGAATTCGTGCCGCCATCGCGGCATGAAGGTGTGCCGCTATGACGAGGGCAACACGGCGGTCTTTACCTGCCCGTATCATGGCTGGAGCTACGGCACCGATAGCCGTCTCGTCGGTGTGCCATTTTTCCGCGAGGCGTATCACTCGACCTTGGATCGTGCGCAATGGGGTCTGGTCGAGGTCGCGCAACTCGCCCGCTACAAGGGGACGGTCTGGGCCACCTGGGATCCAGCGGCGCCATCCTTCTTCGAATATCTCGGCGATTTCCGCCGCTATCTCGACCTGACGCTCGACAGCTGGGACGGCAGCGAGGGCGGCAGCGAAGTCATCGGCGGGGTTCAGAAATGGCTCATCCCCTGCAATTGGAAATTCCCGGCCGAGAATTTCAGCGGCGACAGCTATCACAACATCAGCCACCGCTCGGTCGATCTGGTCGGCATCGGTCCGTCGGGCAGCGGGCGGCGCGACATGCGCGAGCGGCAGATGGCGCGCCGACTCCAGATCTGTTTCCCGGAGCGTGGGCATCAGACCGGCGTTTACGCGCTGCCGAAGGGCGAAGTGATACCGGCCGCGTATCGGCATTCCTCGGTCGTGTCGGAATACTTTGCGCATTGCGAAGACGAGCGGCGGCGCCGGCTCGGCGAATGGGGCCGCGTCACGGGCAGCCCCGGCGAGGTCTTTCCGAACACCGCCTTGCATCCGCGCCAGCCCCGGACGATCGCGGTATGGCATCCGCGCGGCGCGCACCAGACCGAGGTCTGGCGCTGGTATCTCGTCGACGCCGCGGCACCGGCCGAGGTCAAATCCTTCCTGCGCGACTATTACATCCGCTATTCGGGTCCGGCCGGGCTGACCGAGCAGGACGACATGGAGAACTGGAACTACGCCCATGCCGCGAGCCGCGGCACGATCGCACGGCGCTACCCCTACAACTACGAGCAGGGGCTGGGGCATGAAATCGCGCACTACGAATGGGACGGCCTCAGCCTGCCCGGCTGGGTCATGGACCTGACCGAGGCGAAGTCGAGCGAGCATAACCTGCGCAACCTGTACCACCGCTGGGCGCAGTTCATGGAAGCGGGGAGTTGGGACGAACTAATGAGTTGGCGGCACGCGCCCGCGACCGGCGCGGCCGAGTGACGATCCCGCGCTGATTGAGCTTTTCCGATCGGGATTGCCGCGCCATATCTACTGGCTGCGACGTCCGTAGCGCCTTTCCGGAGTAGCGGCCCGATGGCCAAGGTCGAGATCTACAGCACGATGTGGTGCCCCTATTGCGCTCGTGCCCGGGCCTTGCTGGAGCGCAAAGGGGTTGAGTTCACCGAGATCGACCTGATGGAGCAGCCTGGGCGGCGCGACGAGATGATCCGCCGCGCGCGCGGCCGCACGACGGTGCCGCAGATCTTTATCGATGGCGAGCATATCGGCGGCTGCGACGACATGGTGGCGCTCGACCGAGCCGGGAAGCTCGACCCGAAATTGGGAGTCGGCACGTGAGCGCCGCGTTTGCGGCGGCCTGCATCCAGTTCACCGCCGGCCCCGACCCCGAGCCCAATCTGCGCGAGGTCACGCAGCTGATCCGGCGGGCGCGCGATGCGGGCGCCGAGCTAATCATGACCCCCGAGGTCAGCAATTTCATCGAGAGCGGCAAACGCCGCCGCGACAAGGCGCGGCGCGAGGCCGAGGACCCGTTTCTCGCCGGGATGCGCGATTTGGCCCGCGAGACCGGGACGTGGATCCTCGTGGGGTCACTCGTGATCGATCCAGCCGGCGAGCCCGGCGCCGATCCGGGGGAGGAGCGGCTCGCCAACCGGTCCTTCCTGATCGATGCCCAAGGCGGGATCGTCGCCCGCTACGACAAGATCCACATGTTCGACATCGATCTGCCGGGCGGCGAGAGCTACCGCGAGAGCAACGCCTATCGTCCGGGCGGCGGGACCGTCGTCGCCGAGACCCCGTGGGGCCGGCTCGGGATGACGGTCTGCTACGATGTGCGCTTCCCGCATCTCTACCGCGCGCTTGCGCAGGCCGGCGCCGATTTCCTGGCCGTTCCGTCGGTGTTTACGGTGCCAACCGGCAAAGCGCATTGGCATGTACTATTGCGGGCGCGGGCGATCGAAAATGGCTGCTT
>VAZF01000464.1 GCA_005888425.1 Alphaproteobacteria bacterium | reverse complement strand
TAACCCCCTCGCCACGGCTCCGGCATCGGAAAGAGCTTTTGATTGATCCGAAACGCCAGCTCGTGATCGATGATCCGAAAGGTATTGCCTCTGATAAGACAATTCGGATTGCCCGGCCGCCGATCGTCGTTGTCGAGTAAGCGCTCGGTGAGGAGCGCCTGCCGCTGATCGTTAATTGGCGCCAAGATTGGACGCATGGCAGCGACAGCAAACGAAGTGTCCACTAACGGCTTAGTGGACACTAAGCAGTCACGACCGGCAAAGCGTCGAGATTGGCCGGAAGACCTCAAGCGGCAGATGGTGGCGGAGACGCTCGAGGCCGGCTCGTCGGTGTCGATCGTGGCGCGGCGGCATGATGTGAACACCAACCAGCTGTTCAAATGGCGGCGGGAGCTGCTGCCGAAGGAACCGCGTGCGGAGACCGAGGGCGGCCCGATGGTGCCGGTCGAGATTGTGCCGGAGCCGGAGCCTCTCCCTCGCCGGCGTCGGATGGAGCGCGCTGGGTTTATCGAGATTGAGTTCGGCTGCGGCGCGCGGGTGTGTATCCGCGGCGAGGTCGCGCCGCGGACGCTTCGGCAGATCGTCGAGCTGCTGCGATGATCGGCTTGCCGGCAGGCACGCGGATCTGGCTGGCGGCGGGCACGACCGACATGCGGAAGGGCTTCGACAGCCTGGCGGTGCAGGCGCAGACGGTACTCGGCAAGGATCCGTTCTCGGGTCACGTGTTCTGCTTCCGCGGGCGCCGCGGCGATCTAGTCAAGCTGTTGTGGTGGGATGGCGATGGGCTGTGCCTGTTCGCCAAGCGACTAGAGCGCGGGCGCTTCATATGGCCGCGCGCCGAGCAGGGCGTAGCGGTGCTGACGCCGGCGCAGCTGTCGATGCTGTTGGAGGGGATCGACTGGCGGCGGCCGGTGCGCACGGCCCAGCCGGTATTGGCCGGTTGACTGCGACAAAGTGAATCGTCGGCCGGTTCGACCGCGCCAAACGGCCGCGGACGTGATTCGATGAGCGGGTGAGGATCTCGCCCGATCAGCTTCCCGATGATGCGCCAGCGCTGAAGCAGATCATCACTGCGATGGCGCAAGATGCGATCGCCGCCCAGGCGGAGATCGCCAAGTTGCGCTTCCAGCTGGCACGCTATCGGCGGGCCGAGTTCGGCCGCTCGTCGGAGAAGCTGGAGCGCGAGGCCGAACAGCTCGAGCTGGTGATCGAGGCGCTGGAAACCGATCGTGCCGAGCGAATGGCCATCGCTTCGCCCTTCGTCGCGGCAGCGATCGAGGGCGCGATAGAGGCGCGGAAGCCGGCACGGCGTCCTCTGCCGGAACACCTGCCGCGCGAGGAGATGACTCATCCCGCGCCGTGCGCTTGCCCGACCTGTGGTGGCGCATTGCGGCGGATCGGCGAAAAGATCACCGAGACACTCGATTACGTGCCGGGTCGCTTCAAGGTGATCCGGCATATCCGCGAGAAGCTGTCGTGCCGATCCTGCGATACGGTCGTCGCGGCGCCGGCGCCCGATCACGCGATTGCCCGCGGTCGCGCCGGGGCGGGGCTCCTTGCCCATATCGTCATATCGAAGTACGACGATCATCTGCCGCTCTACCGCCAGGCCGAGATCTTCGCGCGCGAGGGCGTGAACCTGGAGACCTCGACCTTGTCCGGTTGGGTCGGGGCGACCGCCGCGGCCTTGGCGCCGCTGATCGACGCGCTCACCGCCGACACCATGGCGTCGGACACCTTGCACGTCGACGACACGCCGGTACCGGTGTTGGCGCCGGGCACCGGCAAGACCAAGACCGGGCGGTTGTGGATCTATGTCCGCGACGAGCGACCCTTCGCCGGCGTTCGCCCGCCGGCAGCGCTGTTCTTCTACTCGGCGGATCGCAAGGGCGCGCATCCGCGGGCTCACCTGAAGGAGTTCCGCGGCACCATCCATGCCGATGGCTATGCCGGCTTCAACGAGCTGTTCGCCGGCAACCGCATCGTCGAGGCTGCCTGTTGGGCCCACGTCAGGCGCAAGTTCTTCGATGTGCATGTTGCGAACGGCTCGCCAATCGCCAAGGAGGCGCTCGACCGCATCGGACAGCTCTATCGGGTCGAGGAGACGATCAAGGGCTTCTTGCCCGATCACCGACGACGAGAACGCCAGGAGCGATCGAAGCCGATCGCTGCGGCATTGGCCGCCTGGGCCGATGAGACCATCCGCAAGCTGTCGCGCAAATCCGAGCTCGCCGCCGGCTTCCGCTACATGCGGGCGCGCTGGGTCGCGCTGATCCGCTGCTTCGACGACGGCCGGCTCGCGCTCGACAATAACCCGGCCGAGCGCGCGTTGCGCTGCGTCGCAATCGGCCGCAAGAACTACCTCTTCGCCGGCTCCGATGCCGGCGGCCGGCGCGCCGCGGCGATGTACTCCTTGATCGAAAGCGCCAAGCTCAACGGCCTCAACCCGCAGCACTACCTCGCTGACCTGCTCGCGCGCATCGCCGACCACCCCGCCCGGCGCATTGCCGAACTTCTCCCCTGGAACTGGCAACCAGCCGACACCGCCCGCGCTGCCGCTTAAGCTGGCCCCTTCACCGAGCGCTTACCTAAAGGAATACTTTAGAAACGAAGAAGCTAAGCGTGTAGGGATGAGGCCGGGTGGCGGGGCCTGAGCCAAGCGCCGAAATTGCTGCGGCATCAGGCAACACGACAATCATTCCATTGTCT
>VAZF01000681.1 GCA_005888425.1 Alphaproteobacteria bacterium | reverse complement strand
GTTCGGCACCGTCGGATCGCGGCGGATGCGGCTGACATAGACCGCGTCCTCGCCGGCCGACTCTGCCGGCGTCACATAGCCTTCATCGGCGCGATGGTCGAGGACGATCACCCCAGGCGCCTTGCGCAACGCCGCGCGCGCCCGGTCCTCGGTGATCGGCCGCTCGAACTCGACATTGATTGCCTCGGCATGGCCGATAAACACCGGCACGCGCACGCAGGTCGCGCTGACCGCGATGTCGGGGTCGAGGATCTTGCGGGTCTCGACCGCCATTTTCCATTCTTCCTTCGTCGACCCGTCATCCATGAACGTCTCGATATGCGGGATCACGTTGAACGCGATCTGCTTTGTAAAATGCTCCGGCTTGATCGGGTCGTTCACATAGACGGAGCGGGTCTGGTTGAAAAGTTCGTCCATCGCCGCGCGGCCGGCGCCCGAGACGGACTGATAGGTCGCGACGACGACCCGCTTGATATGGCCGATATCGTGCAGCGGCTTCAACGCGACGACCATCTGAATCGTCGAGCAGTTCGGGTTGGCGATGATGCCCCGCTTCAAGTAACCGGCGATCGCCTCGGGATTGACCTCCGGCACAACGAGCGGCACGTCCGGCTCCATGCGGAAGCAGGAAGTGTTGTCGATGACAACGGCGCCGGCCTTGGCGGCGCGCGGCGCGAATGCCGCCGACACCTTGCTGCCCGGCGACGACAGGACGATGTCGGTGCCCCGGAAATCGAAGCTGTCGAGCGCCTGGACCTGCAATACATCGTCTTCGCCGAACGACACTTCGCGCCCGACCGAGGCCGATGAGGCCAGGGCAACGGCCTCGTCGACCGGAAATTGACGCTCGGCGAGGGTGGTCAGCATCTCGCGCCCGACATTGCCGGTGGCGCCGACGACCGCTACTTTGAAGCCCATCTCGGGAACCCCCGGGTTGAGGCGGATTGGGACCAGATTGGCTGCTGACTTACGATGCCGGCCGGCGCTTTACAAGCCGCGGCTGCCCATGCGGACGGTTAGAGCGACGGTTTGACGGATGACATATGAGGAATTCTGGCCGCGCTATCTCGCCGGCCATGCCGACCGCCGCACCCGCGCACTGCATTATCTCGCCACGGCGGGCGCCCTCGCCTGCATCCCGGCCGCCGCGATCACCGCCGACTGGGGTTGGCTGATCGCCGCTCCGGTGGTCGGTTATGGGCCGGCGTGGCTGGCGCATGCCGCATTCGAGCGCAACCGCCCCGAAACCTTTTCCCATCCGATCTGGTCGCTGCTGAGCGATTTCCGCATGCTCGGCCTCTTTCTCGCTGGCCGGATCGGCGGCGAGCTGCGCCGCGCTGGAGTTGAGAGGTAACGATATGCCTGCCGTACCGCTGATCGAGGAGAGCGCCGCCACCGCGGAGGTACGCGCCGTTTTCGACGACATCAAGGCCACCCGCAACACCGATTGGATCAACAATTTCTGGAAGGCATTGGCCAATGATCCGGCCACCCTGCGCCGCACCTGGGAGAGCCTGAAGGAGGTCATGGCGCCGGGCGCGCTCAATCCGCTGACAAAGGAATTGATCTATCTCGCGGTCAGCGTGACCAATTCCTGCGGGTATTGCATGGCCTCGCACGGCGCCGCGGCGAAGCGGCTGGGCATGACCAAGGAGATGTTCGCCGAGCTGATCGCCGTCGTCGGCATGGCGAACGAGACCAACCGGTTGGCCGACGGCTATCGGGTTCCGGTAGACGAACGCATTGAAAACCTGTTCTGATAAGGCCGCGCGCCGCCATTTTGGGCTGGCGCCCAGCCTTTAGTACCGCATATCCCCCTTCGAGGGGCACCGAAATGCCGGAGGACGCTATGAAAAACCCGTTCGATCGCAAGGCCGAGAGCCTCGGCAACATCACCGCGCTGGAACACGTCAATGTCGAGATCCCGAACCAGGGGCTGGCGAGCGATTTCTACCTGTTGGGCTGCGGCTTTACCCGCGATCCCTACCTGTTTCCCGGCACCAACAATATGTGGGTGAATATCGGCCGGAGCCAGTTCCACCTGCCGACCGGCGACGCGCTCGTGTTGCGCGGGCATATCGGCATTGTGAGCCCCGACCGCGAGGGGCTGCTGAACCGGCTGCAGGGCGTCAAGAAGCAGCTGAAGGATACGAAATTCAAGTTCATCAATCTCGGCATCCCCTATGTCGAGTACACGGTGCCGGCCGGGACGGCCGACGGGATCGCCCGCTTCTACAAGGAAATCCTCGGCGCCCACACCAAGGTCAAGGCAAACGGCGGCGGCAAGGCGGCGCACATCGCGGTCGGCACGAAGCAGGAATTCATCTTCCGCGAGACCGACAAGAAGCTCCCCGAATATGACGGCCACCACGTCCAGGTCTACGTATCGGATTTTGGCGGGCCGCACGAGAAACTGCGCAAGCTCGACCTGATCACCGAAGAGAGCGACCGTTGCCAGTACCGTTTCGAGGACATCGTCGACCTCGACAGCGGCAAGGTGCTGTTCACGATCGAGCACGAGATCCGCAGCATGACCCATCCGCTCTATGCGCGGCGGCTCGTCAACCGCAACCCGGCGCAGACCAACCGGAATTACATCTGGGGCGGCGACGAGTGGGTTTGGGCATTGCCTGATACGGTCGGCCCGAGCGGACGGGTCGAGGACCCGCTGAAGGCGCCGAAAGCGCCGACGATCGCCAAGCGACGCGCGATGCGCGCCCAGCAAACGGCGTAACATCGCGGAAATAGTGGCTCGGCTTGGGCGCGAGGCGGGGGTTCTCCCCCGCCTCATTGCTTTTCAGCACACGGCGATCAAGGCGACGGCGCCGGATTGACCCATTTGATTTCGGGCTTCGATGCGGGCGTGGCTTGATCCGCAGCCGCCGGCGGGACGGGCTTGTCAACCGCCACGTGCTTCGCCCGGGAATGCCGTTTTTCGGGCGGGTTGGACGGCTCCGCCGCAGCTGTGCTGCTGCCGGCGGCCGGATGCTGCTCCGGACCGGCCGCGCTGGTGGATGTCGCCGGATGCCGCTCCGAGGCGGGCGCAGCGGCGCTCTTCGACGGGTGCTGCTCTGGCGCCGCATGCTTCTCTGGCGCCGCATGCTTCTCTGGCGCCGCATGCTTCTCCGGGGCCGGAGGCGCGCTCGCGGCCGGCGGCTCTTCTCGTTGCGGCGCGGCGGGAGTCACAGCCACACTCTCGGTGCGGGACTTACGACGCGAGTGCTTTTCCGCCGGGGGCGACCCGGAGAGCGCCGCTTCGGCCTCACGCCGCGACGGTGGGTTGGGTACCGCCGCTGCGGCGGTAGCGGGCTCGCTGGGACGGGAGCGCGTCTCCGCCGGAGCTGGCGATGGAGCGCCCGATTTACGATTGTCCTCGACCGGGCTTCGTTCCGGCGCCTGGACCGCGGCTTCTCCGATGGCGCCCTTGGCATCGTCTGTTC
>VAZF01000223.1 GCA_005888425.1 Alphaproteobacteria bacterium | reverse complement strand
GTCAATTTGTGAAGCGCCGCTACCGGACCCGCATTTCCGGGCGCTGTCTCTAGGGACGAACCGCAACCGAACCCGAGGTCCGATGTGCATGGAAGGGCCTCCGTGGCCATTGAAGCGGCTGGCGGCAGACCCCCGCCGGTCGCGCTCGCCAGTCCCAGTAGCAACGCGGCGATGACCAAACAAAGCACCCAGGCTCCGGCGACATCGCGGACGTTCGGCGCGGAATGAGAGCGTTGATCGTCCATGTTTTTACCTGCACAACTCCGAGCGAGCGGCCGCGGTATGGCAGTGTGTAATGGCTCCCCAGCTCCCCGTACCGGGTGAGTACCGGGATTTGGACCGGCGCTGAGCGCGATACGGGGCGTTATCCAATTCTTATCGGGGAGGCGCCTTCGCCTAGCGATCGCGGCCGGCCCGGTGAGCGAGAGCCCGAAGCGCCGGCGCGGCGCGAGCCGCAATGATTGTGAGATAGGTCAGCCAAACACCGATTGGGAGAAGGCTGATGATGGGTGTAAGCATGGTGTCCTCCTGCGATGTACCGGATGCCGGCCGTCGCGCTGTCATTTTGGCGCCGGCGCGTGGCACGCGCTTGTCACCGAGATGAAATCGGTTTTAATCGGGGTATCCGGTCAACCGGCCGGAACCGGCTGCCAATATGTGCCGCACTGCTGCACATAGGGGAAATAGCCGGCCGGGTTCTGGCAGTACCAATACTGCGACGTATAAGGCTGGCTGTATCCGTTGTAACCGTCGGCGCCGTAATCGGAGTTGCCATAACCGTAATCATAGTACGGCGCGTCCCATCCCCATCCGCCACCCGACCAACCGTCAAATCCGCCGCGGTTCCGAAAGCCGTCCGAAACCGCCGCCGTGACCACCTCCGCCGAAACCGCCGCCGTGACCACCTCCGCCACCGCCCCGCGCCTGAGCCGGAATTGGCTGGGCTAATGCCAGAACGCCCGCGAGCGCGGCGGCGGCGAGGCTCACACGCCTCGCAATGCTGATCGTTTTCATCCCGACCTACTCCTTACGATGGCCGCCAGACTGGCGGCTGCTGAGCGGTAATTTTGGGCCGGACCACGGCTGCCCTCCTCGCGCGATGGTGAAATCGAGTTTATCGATGCGAAGTTCTGCCCGTGCGGTGCGGGGCCTGTGACTCGCGAAGGCTGTGACCGGAACTGCGAGTCTCTCGTCCCAGCACAGCAAGCGCACCTGGTGCCGGGGGAGCATCCGTAAGGGCAGTGCAGAGGAAGCCGGCGAATGGATTATCGCCAGCTCGTGCCGTCCTTTGGATGTAACGAGCCGTGATAGCGGCGTCGACCGTCGCGATCAGTTCGGCGTCATAGAGGTAACGAGACGGCGCCGCGAAAAGCGATCGGCTAGCGAGAGGCGGCGAATCGGCGGACGTTGTTGATCAGCAGGATCAAGCAACCGACAAGCAACAGGCTTGCCCCGGTCAGAGGCTCAAACCCGGCGACACCGATCAACAACCCGGCGGTGGCGACGATTGCGAGAACCCCGATTGTCAACCGGCTGTCGCCAGCGAACATGGCGACCAACTCGACGGCAATAGCGAGAAGAAATTTCATGTTGCGATCTCCACCGCAGCCTTGCGGGCGAGTGCCGCGCCGAGCAGGGCAGCGGCGAGCCACAGGGCGGCAATCGGGAACAGCGCCAGGTCCGCCCCGGGCCAGGCGGCGCCGAGGCCCTCGCCGATCCAGAAAACCCCAGAACCAGGACGCAAGCGGCAAGCGCGCCGGCGCTTGCCGGCAGTAAGAGCCCATGCCCGGCGCCGATCGCGATGATGATGAAGACGACTTCGAGCCCTTCCAGCACGACGGCTTTGAGCGCAGTCATGCCGGCGACCCAGTCCAGGCTTTTCCCTCGTCGCTGCGCCGCTTCGCCAAGGTGATCAGCTTCGGTCGCGAAAATGGCGTCTTCATCATGGAGCGGTATGACACCGGCTGCTCGCAATGAGGCCTTCCTCAACCAGCTCATCCCAAATAACAGCAGCAACACGCCGATCGCCAGCTGAAGCGCCTGGATCGGGATACCATCGAGAACCGGCCCGAGCAGCAAGACAACCCCAGCGAGCAAGCAGAGCCCGGCAGCAGTGCCAAGCGCCGCTGGTCGCCACCCGCGTAAGGTCGCAGCCGCCAATACGATCGTGAAGGCCTCGACGACCTCGACCAGTGAGGCCAGGAACGCAGCGGCGATGGCGGGCGCCGCGGTCGACCAAGTCAACATGTCACTTTTCCCTGCAGCAGCATCGGCGAATCATTTGCGGTCTGTGGTCGGCGTGCTCGTGCTCGACTACTTCAAGTCGCCGATGCGATTTGGATTTGGCGCAGTCTCGGCCACGACGACGAACCGCGAACCTCGTCCTACCGCCGAGTAAAGCTCGACAGCGTGACCGAGGAACGCGGCCGCGCGCTTAACAATAAAGAGCCCGAGTCCGAAACTGTCTACGCGTGTCGTATCCACGCGATAAAACGGGCGGAAGACGTGTGCCAACTCGGCGGCTGGAACGCCAACGCCGCTATCGCGCACTTCGAGGTGCACAGCCGCGCCTCGCCGGCGGGCGGCTACGAGCACGCCACCCCCGCGTGGCGTATAGTCGATCGCGTTGCGGATCAGGTTGCGCAATATGCCGTGCAGCAGCACCGGATTGCTTGACACGACGGCGTGGGTGGGAATGACGCGAAGCGTGATCCCCTTGAGCCGTGCCGGTTCGGCGAATTCCGCTTCCGATATTCGGAAAATCGGACCGAGCTGGACTGCCTCCTGGCCATTTTCGCTGGACGCTTCGAACAGCCGGAGAGCCTCGATGAGCTGATCCAATTTGTCGCTCAATTTGCTCGCGGCGCCATCGAGCCGCGCGAGTTGTATCTGCTCGGCGCTCCCGTTGAGGGTTTTCGCAAGGATGTCGTGCGCTCCCATGATAACCTGCAAGGGTTGGCGCAAATCATGACCGGCAATCGCCAACAGCGCGGCGCAAAGGTCGTTGTCGCGATCCCGAGCTCCGTGGCGGTGGGTGAAGCCGATAGCCGAAACGGTGAGAGCGGGGTGAGGCTCGGCGAGCGCGCCGGCTGCGGAACTGATCGTTTCCATCCGACTCTGGTCCTCTGGCTATCTGAAGCCCGCTGAAGATGCAGGCCACGACCGTCCGAAAGAGATAATGGCGGTGAGATGGCCAGCGCTTCGCGCAAACGTGAATTTCTTTTAATGCGCCCGCGGCTGGGCTGCGCAGTCGGCAAACCGGAGTCGCGGTGCGAAGCGGGCCTTCGGCACGCTCGCTTGGCTTACGCCAATCGCGCCACCGGCTCTGGCGGCGTTTCGTCGGCTGGGGCGGAGTCTTGCGGGTCGGACCGTCTGTCTTCGCCAGGGATGTCGGCGTGCCACAGCGTCACGCGGCAACCGGGCTGAGCATCCTCGATCGCAAGATCGAAGCCGTGCAGCTTCGCCACAGCGGCGACCAGGCTTAGGCCGAGGCCGCTGCCCGGCGCATTGCGGCATTTGTCGACGCGGTGAAAACGCCGCAGCACCGCAACACGTTCTTCCTCGGGAATGCCCGGGCCGGTGTCGCTTACCTCGATGCCGAGGTGGTCCCCTCGACGCAATGCGCGCAACGCGACCTGCCCACCGGGTGGGGTAAATTTGATCGCGTTGTCGACAAGATTGCCAATCGCTTCGAACAAGAGGCTCGGGTCGCCCGCCAACAGGCCATCGCTGGCAGGTTCGTTGTCGACCACAAGCGAAACACCCTTCCGCTCGGCCATCGGTTCGTAGAAATCTGCGACATCGGTGATCACGGGCTGCAGGTCGAGGGTTTTGAAACCGGCGCGACGCGCTCCGGCTTCAATCTCCGCGATCCGGAGCAGGGCATTGAACGTTGCAAGAAGTCCCCTGGTTTCTACGATCGCGTCGTCAATGGCGTCCGCGTACTCCTCACTCGCGGGGTCGCGCCGCCGCACCCTTTCGAGGCCGGCCAAGAGCCGCGTCAGTGGCGTGCGTAGATCGTGGGCGATGTTATCGGTCACACCCTTGACCTCGTTCATCAAACGCTCGATTTCATCGACCATTCGGTTGACTACCCGGATCAGTCGGTTGAGATCCCCGCCTTTCCGAGTGAGCGGCAGGCGTTCACTCAAATTGCCATTGATGATGCGTTCGATTGCCAGCGCCACGCCGTCGATGCGGCCCAGCGCGGCCGCGCCGACAATCATTCCACCCGCCAATCCGATCATTAGGACGACCAGCCCTCCCGACAACATTGCTGCCGCAAGCAGGTGCCGAAAATGCTGGATCGGGCCTACGTCCTCGGCTGCCAAGAAAAACTCTCCAGTGTCCAGCCGGTGCAGAACGCCGCGGTAGGGCATTGCCTTGCCTTCGTGGGCCAGCGTGAAATCGAACGGCTGGTCAGGGGATGGCAGAGGCTCCGGTAGAGTTACCCGGCTGCCGGCCATCCAATTTGCAGCGCGGTCGAACAGCGCAAAGGGGCGCATGTTATCCGGATCGAGCGGGGCGCGATCGTTCATTAGCCGCGCCAGCTCGGTGGCGTTCATTGCGGCACGCACCCGGATCTCGCGCGCGAGCCCGTTGTCAACGTCGCGCGCCAGAAAGCCGGCGGTTTGGACGTAGAGAAAGCCGAAAAGGATGGCGGCGCCGGCGCCGCCTAAGCCGAGGAAAAGCAGCGCGAGCCGAAAGCCGGTGGTCCGCGGGATGTCACTCAGCCGCACGGAGGACATACCCCGAACCCCGTACAGTGTGAATCATCTGCGGCTCCCCGCCTTCTTCGAGCTTGCGGCGCAGGCGGCCGATATGAACATCGATGACGTTCGTCTGCGGGTCGTAGTGATAGCCCCAGACCTCCTCGAACAGCATCGTGCGCGTAACGACGCGGCCGGCGTGCCGCATCAGATATTCGAGAAGCCGGTACTCGCGCGGCAAAAGCTCAACCATCCGGCCGGCGCGCCGCAGCTCGCGAGTCAACAGATCGACCTGCAAGTCCCCAACCCGTAGCGTCGTCTCCTGCTGAGGCATGGAGTGGCGCCGAATCAGGACGTCGAGCCGGGCCGTCAGCTCGACCGACTCAAATGGTTTGGTGAGATAATCGTCGCCGCCGGCCCGCAAGCCGCGCACGCGCTCATCGACCGCCGAAAGCGCGCTGAGTATCAGGACCGGTGTCTCGGTCCGGATCGTCCGCAAGGTCGCCAAAATGCCGAGCCCGTCGAGATCGCCCGGCAGCATCCGGTCGAGGACAATGGCGTCGTATTTCTCGGCGGTCGCGCGCAACAGCCCGTCGCGCCCCGTATAGGCGCATTCGACGTCAAAACCGTGGTCACCCAGCGCCGCGGCTATTTCCGCCGCGGTCCGGCGATCGTCTTCAATGACCAGCACTCTGGCCATGGCTGTCCCATGTTCGTGAGAAGGCATTGATATCATACTGCGATCCAAGCCTCGTGGCGACGCGCCTGAGTTGGCTGCCTGAAGCTTCTAGTTAACGCGGCCCCGATGTACTCCTTGAGCTTCCGGCCGATCGCCACCTTGGAGGGGGTTTGAGTGGTGGCCGGCACCGACAGGCACAGGCTCCGGTCGACGGCATGCGACTGCCGGTGCGGCAACATAGCGCGCTCCTGTCGCACAACGGGGGGAGTGCCCGCGAGGCATAGAAACATCCATGTGAAAACGCCAAAGCCCCGGCTATTCATCGCAGCGACCCCGCTTGTTCGGGCATGAACCTTTGTCCCGATCGCCCGTTTCCCGGAGGCCTATCTTGCCCTCTCCATGCGGCATGCTCATCTCCAGGACGTGAATTCGCTGTTAGCAAGGGGATCCTCGCGTGCGCGTGCTGGTGGCCGAGGATGATCAGCGGACGGCCGACTACCTTGTCCGCGGTCTGACCGAAAGCGGGCATATCGTCGACCGCGTAGCGGATGGGGAGATGGCCCTGGCAATGGCGATCGAGGGGATTTACGACGCGCTTGTGCTTGACCGGAAACTGCCGGGTATCGATGGGGTCACCCTTGTCCGGCGCCTGCGTCATCGGGATCGGCGGACGCTCGTGCTAATGCTCAGCGGGGTCGCCACAACGGCCGCGCGGGTCGAGGGGCTGCAGGCCGGCTGCGACGACTACCTTACGAAGCCGTATTCCTTCTCCGAGCTGCTGGCGCGCTTGGAGGCGTTAGCGCGCCGCAGGGGCCGCTCGCACCGGCAGACCGTTCTTCGAGTCGGGGATCTCGAGCTCGACACGGAATTGCGCACCGTGTCGCGCGCTGGCCGGAGGATCGAGTTGCAGCGGCGCGAGTATCTCCTGCTCGAGAACCTGCTTCGCCATGCCGGACAGGTCGTGACTCGCTCGATGCTGCTCGAAGCGGCATGGACCTACGATTTTGAGGCGCACGGGCATATCGTCGACATGCACATTCACCGTCTGCGCCAGAAGATCGATGATGGCTTTGAGCACCGCCTGATCCATACCGTCGCGGGCGCCGGATACACCCTTCGCGAACCCTAGCTGGGAACGTCGCACGCTTAACCGAGCGGGCCGGTTAAATCCTGACGCCTGTCTTTCCGCTGTCGGGTATCGCCACGCTTCTCACGTGCTCTCGACCGGCTGGCGCGCGTCGCGATCGGCATACTTGCTTTCACCGCTTCAGGCATCTGATCCGCCGCCGGCAGGCATCTGGGGTCTCGAATTCACGCAGATGTACCGGCGCTTCGGCGCGCGGGTGACGCTCCTCGAATCGGAGCGGCGCCGGGCGGCAGCGAGGACGATAAATCTCGCCAAGGGAAACCAAGCAGATCCTGGAGGGGAAGTGCCGAATCCTGCCGAGGAGGCACTTAAATCACAGTTCACGTTCAGGAGATCGAGATGTCAGCGCACTTTCCCAGATTCAGCGAGGCCTCGTGAGAAACGAAAGTACAGCGCAGCATGACGGACATCATCGCCGAACAACACGATCGTTGGGGCGCCGATCGCACCGAGTTCTTCGCCGAAACGGAATGGCACTGCGCGCGCGACCGCCGGTATGCACGGGAGGATGCCAGTCCGGCACTTGAGCATCCCGAACGAACGACCGTTGCGGCACATCGGAGGACGTCGATCCTTATCATAGCGGGTCTGGCTATGGTGCTGTCGCTGACGGGTTGCGCCGGTCCGCAATACGCGCCCTACGACCACATGACCAACAGCTACGGTTGACGACGGGGCCTGAGCGGTTTCGAGGCGCGCGGCCACATCGTCGACATGCACATCCACCATCTGCGCCAGAAGATCGACGATGGCTTCGAGTGCCGGCTGATCCACGCCGTTGCGGGGGCCGGCTACACGGTTCGCGAAGCTGAGCCGGCCACGCTGCCTGCCTGGTCGGGTGCGCGCGTAAACCCGATTTCATGATGCGGCGAATGCCGGTCCAGCTGCCGACCCGAGATTGCCCTCATGCGCCGTCCTCTAGGCGGCGGACATAAAGGAGCAGCTCCCATGAGGAACCTCGTTGCCGGCAGCCGTGGCGGATTGGCGCCGGCTCGGCGCGTTCGGCCGGCGAGCCGCGGAGCCACGCGGGTCCTGTCGGTCATGTTGTTACTTGCGGCGGCATTGTCGGTGCCGGGTCTCGCTTACGCCGCGCCTGCTGGCGGTGGCGGCGGTTTCCACGGTGGCGGCGGTGGCGGTTTCCACGGCGGTGGAGGAGGCGGTTTCCACGGCGGCGGAGGCGGTTTCCACGGCGGCGGGGGCGGTTTCCACGGCGGCGGCATTGCCGGTTTGCATGCTGGCGGCTTTCACGCGGGCGGCGTTCGCAATAGCGGACTTAGTGGCAGCGGATTGGCCGGAAGGGGATTTGTCGGCAGCAACTTTGCCGGCGGCGTTCGTCCCGAGGCACCGTTTGGCGCGGGAATGGATCGCTTCCATGCCGGCAGCTCCCGCGAGGGGTCGAGCGGCAATTCCATCGTGCTGCGCGGCGGCGGCAATGGCGGCCAGTGGCACCGCGGCTGGCATGATGGGCGGTATGGCTGGTGGTGGGGTTCCGACCGATATCTGTGGTCGAACGACGGTGTCTATGATGATTCCTATGCCGATGGCGCGTCGGACACCTCCCAGTCCTGGTACTGCTCCGACCCCGCGGGGTATTACCCCTCCGTCAGCCAGTGCAACACCACATGGCAGGCGGTTTCCGGCAACTGACGTGTCGTGATAATGGCCACGCTCGCGCCCCGCCCGCGGCGGACGGCTTTTCCGGTAGCCTCCGCCGCGCGAAGGTGCAAAACCACGACCGCGATACGCCTCGACGGCGCGGGTCTCGGCCGTTCGCGATCCCAGAGTGGTGCTGATGTTCGGCATCGATAGTGGCGGATCGGCACTCGACCCGGTCGCCCACATCATCCAGGTGGCGCTGACGCCCGTCTTCCTGCTGTCCGGCATCGCGACGCTGCTCAACGTATTCTCGACGCGGCTGGCGCGCGTCTCCGACCGGGTCCACCGGGTTCTGGAAGCGCTCAGCGACGCCGATGCCGTACAGGCCAAGGCGCTGGAAGCACAGCTCGCGCATCTGCACCGCCGATCGGTCGCGCTCGATATTGCTGTCGTCCTCGGCGCGCTCGGCGGCGCGGCGACCTGCGGCGCCGTGCTGACACTGTTCGTTGGCGCGCTGCGGGAGGAGACGGTTGTGTCGATGCTGTTCGGGTTATTTGGTCTTGCGGTGTTCTGCGCCCTCGGTGGCATCGGTGCCTTCACGGCGGAGATGTTGATGGCCAGCACCGGCATCCGGCTCGAAGCCGCCGCGATCCGGCGCGCGGCAGCCGAGGGCGACGCAGCCGAAGTGCCGGAGCCGCAGCCGGAGCTCGGCGTTACGGGTGATGCCGCCGGGCCGGGCGACGGCGCCTGAAAAGTGTCTGAGCGGACTTAGGGATCATGGAGTGCCGGGGATTTTGATATATCGATTGCTGCTGGCATTTGGCCTGCTTCTCGTGACCGTCGCTGCGGCGATGGCCGGCGTGCATCCGTTTCCGGCGGGCTTTCAGGCGCAGCAGGTCGCGACCAACGGTACGACCCTTTATGTGCGCGTTGGCGGGCAGGGGCCGGCCGTCGTCTTGCTGCATGGCTTTGGCGATACCGGCGACATGTGGGCGCCGCTCGCCGCGCTGCTGATGAAAAATCACACCGTCATCGTTCCCGATCTGCGTGGCATGGGCCTCTCGGCGCATCCCGACACCGGCTACACGAAAAAGAATCAGGCCCTCGATATCGCGGGCGTTCTCGACCATTTGAAAATAGCCAAGGCGGACCTCATCACTCACGATATCGGCAACATGGTCGGATATGCCTTTGCCGTCCAATTTCCCAGCCGCATCACCCGGTGGATCGCGCTGGATGCGCCAATACCCGGCATCGGCGACTGGGACGCCATCACCCGCGATCCGCGGCTATGGCATTTCAATTTTCGCGGCCCGGACGAGGAGCGCCTGGTCGCCGGCCGCGAGCGCATCTATCTCGACCGCTTCTGGAATGAGCTGTCGGCCAACCCGAAGGCGATCGACGATGCGACGCGCCATCACTACGCCGCCCTTTATGCGCGGCCGCGGGCCATGCACGACGCATTCGAGCAGTTTGGCGCCTTTGCGCAGGACGCGATCGACAACAAGGAGCTGCTCGCGAAAGCTGGTAAGCTGCCGATGCCGGTAATGGCGATCGGCGCGGAGAAATCGTTCAACACCGCGATGGCCGACGATCTCCGCTTCGTCGCGACGAACGTGACCGGCGCGGTGGTGCCCAATTCCGGCCATTGGCTGATGGAGGAGCAGCCGGCAGCCACGATCGCCGTCATCCGCGACTTCCTCGAAAAGCCGTAGGGCACAAGCGCGGGATCGGGCGGCATTTCGTGACGGATCGACGCGGCAGAGCGGACGAGCGGGCATGACGGCCGGTCGGCAATCGGAGGAACAGCGATGATTGTGTTGCTCTTGGCGCTGCTGATTGGTGTCGTCGGCGGGCTGCGCACCTTTACCGCGCCGGCGGTGGTGAGCTGGGCGGCCGATCTCGGGTGGCTGCCGCTCGCCGGCACGCCGCTCGCCTTCATGGGTTCGGTGTGGGCGGTCGGGATATTGACCGTGCTGGCATTCGTCGAACTCGTCATCGACCAGCTGCCCTCCGCGCCCAGCCGCAAGGCGCCCGGCGGGTTTGGCGCCCGCATCCTATCGGGTGCCCTGTCCGGAGCAGCGCTCGGCGCGTCCTCGGGCTGGCTGATCGCGGGCGGCGTCGCCGGGCTCGTCGGGGCGGTGATCGGCACTCTGGGCGGATTTGCCGCCAGAGCGAGGCTCGCCGCCGCCTTCCGCAGGGATATGCCGGCCGCGTTCATCGAGGATGCCGTCGCGATCATTGTCGCAATCCTGGTCGTCGTGGTGATCAAGTGAGCCGGCCTTTCGATGCGATCATCATCGGTGCCGGGCAGGCCGGCCCGCCGCTCGCCGGCCGGCTCACCGCCGCCGGCATGTCGGTGGCGCTGATCGAGCGCCATCTATTTGGTGGTACCTGCGTCAACACCGGCTGCATGCCGACTAAGGCGCTCATTGCCAGCGCCTATGCCGCGCACCTCGCGCGGCGCGGCGCCGAGTACGGCGTCATGCTCGACACGCCGCCCCGCATCGACATGCCGCGGGTCAAGGTGCGGGCCGACGCGATCTCGGCCAATTCCCGCGCCGGCATCGAGCGCTGGTTGCGCGATATGACGGGCTGCTCGGTGTTGCAGGGCCATGCCCGCTTTCTCAGCCGCGATACCGTCGCGGTCGCCGAGGAGCGGCTGACCGCGCCGCGCAT
>VAZF01000680.1 GCA_005888425.1 Alphaproteobacteria bacterium | reverse complement strand
GCGCTGAGCTTGGCCGGGACGCATCTTTCTCTCTATCAGCTGACGATCGAGCCCGGTACCGCCTTTGGCAACCGCGCCGCCCGCGGCGAGATCCTTACCGCCGACGAGGACACTGCAGCCGCGCTATACGAAGTGACCCAACAGCGTCTCGCCGCCGCTGGCATACCGGCCTACGAGATTTCCAATCACGCGCGGCTTGGGGCCGAATGCCGCCACAACCTCGCTTATTGGCGCTATGAGGATTACCTCGGCATTGGCCCCGGTGCGCATGGCCGAGTGACGCGCGGCGGCAGCAAGGTCGCGACCCAAGAGCGCCGCGTGCCGGAAACCTGGCTCGTCGCGATCGAGGAAACAGGTTCTGCGCTCGACGAGATGACCCCGATTTCGCGCGATGCCTCGGTCGAGGAAATGCTGATGATGGGGCTGCGCCTGACCGAAGGCATCTCACGCCTGCGCCTCGAAGCGCTCGCCCAGCGCAGCATCGAGGATCTGTTTGGGCCGGCGCTCTCCCGCCTCGCCGAAGGCGGGTTCGTGGTGCTGGATGATGAGCGCATCGTCGCGACCGCCGCCGGCCGCCAGCGCCTCAACGCTGTCTTGGCCGCGCTTCTCGCGTGATCAATACACTAAGTCGCGAAAATCGCGTGGCGCCGGACTGACCACGACCGGGCCTTGCGGCTGCACCTCCAGCACGGCGAGGCCGCGCTGCACCAAGCCTTGCGGCGTAAAGCGGAACAGCCCGTCGACCCCGGTAAAGCCGCTCGGGTTGAGAATCGCATCGTGCGAGAACGGCGCGGGGCCGCCCGCCTTCGCGAGCACGGCCGCGAGCGCTGCGGCATCGAACGCGAGCGAAGCGAGGCGGGGCGGGGCGTGCCCATAGGTCGACTGAAACCGGCTCTGGAATTCTCGTCGCGCGTCGGGTGGCGAGGCGGCGAACCAGCCGCCGACGAGCGCCGGCTCGCTGCTGACCGAGGCGTCGTCCCACAAGCCGCTGCCGAGCAGCCGCACTTGCGGGCTGCCGATGCCCGCGGTCTTGAGCCGCCGCGCGATCTGCTTGAGCTGGTCGCCGCCCTCGGGCAGCAGCAACGCGTCAAAACTCACGCGCTGTGTCGGCCCGGGCGCGGGGGCGGCATCGGGCTCAGGCGATGTCCCCGGTGCGGCGCTCGCGGTGTTGCCGGCGAGCCGCTGAATTGCCGGGCCGACATCGCTCGAGCGCGAATCGAACGTCTCGGCTTTGACGACCGTTGCGCCGGCCTGGCTCGCCGTCTCGCGCAAGGCATCGGTCATCAGCCGGCCGTATTCGCTGTTCGGCGCCAAGACCGCAAATCGGCTGAGGCCGCTTTCCCGCGCAAAGGCGGCCTCACGCACGACTTCCTGCCGCGGCAGGAAGCCCA
>VAZF01000679.1 GCA_005888425.1 Alphaproteobacteria bacterium | reverse complement strand
CGATGACATTGATCTTGGCCTCGCCAGCGACCGGCTTCACCGCATCGACCTCGGCGGCGAGCAGCGGTCCCAGGATCAGCTGTGCCCCGTCGGCAAGCGCCGCGCGCGCCGCGCCCGCGGCGCCGTCAGGGGTGCCGGTTGTGTCGCGCGGCACCAAGGTCAGGCGGTCGTTGCCGGTCGTAAACAGCGCCATTTGCGCCGCTTCGAGCATTGCCTTGCCCAGTTCGGCATTGGCGCCCGACAGCGGCAGCAATACCGCGACTTTGACCGGCCCTCCGGCGCCTGGAGGCGGCGAGCCGCCGGGCGGCGGGCCACCGGGGCCGGTGACAGGCGGTTGCGGTGGTCCGGCGGGCGCCGCTACCATCGGGCCGCGCATGCAGGCGACCAGCGCGAGCAGCAGCACTAGA
>VAZF01000678.1 GCA_005888425.1 Alphaproteobacteria bacterium | reverse complement strand
TGTTCAAGCAGCACATCGACGTCTACCGCAAAGCCTGGACCGATGCCGGACACGCCGGGGAGGCACCCGTCTATCTCCGTTGCCCTGGTTTCGTCGCCAAAACCGATGCGGCGGCCCAGGAAGCCTACGGGCCGACGCTGATGCAGCATTTTCAGAACCAAAGCCGCCTGCTCGCCGACTCCTCTCGGCGGCAAAACAGCCCGCCGGACCACCCGCGCTGGAAGACCTCGCAGCGTCTGACTGAAATCACGATCGAGGAAACTTTGCGCGGTTCGGTGTTCATTGGCTCACCCGATACGGTGGTGGCGAAGTTGAAAGACCTACAACGCGACATCGGGCTGTCGGGCGTGCAGCTGGAAACGAATTGCGCCGGCTTGGCCGATCACGCCGCGGAGCGAGAGGCGATCCGGCTATTAGCGCGGGAGGTTAAGTCGGCGTTCCGTTGAAACCGGCTTGAGCCTCTGCGACGATGATCGCGAATGGCCGGAGTGGGGCGATCTGCGACGGCCCCCGATCTGGCCGACCTGACCGCAACACGCCGTCAGCAGACCTTCGGACCGGCACTAAGCGTCAGATTTTAACCACCTACCGTTAGTCTGGAAGATACTTCTCTTCCATGGAGCGCAGACGCGACTCGTCCAGAATGCCACCATTACTGGCGACGCCCCAGGGGCTCTGAGCCGCCTGGGCACGAAGCGCATCCAGGGCCAATGTGCCGCGCTGCCGAAAATCACTCAAGAAGTCCCAGTTAGCCTGCAAGCCTGCCATGGTGGTCAACGCGGGGAACCAGGCCGCGGCGGCCCCGGCATCCTGCTGCGCCTGTAAGGAGGGATACGGCGACAGGTGGGCGGGAATGAGAGGGACGACTGGCCCGGGGATGAGGCGGATCGCCTCTTCAATTTCTTCCCAGGTGCGCAAGCCATTGGGGCAGATGACATCGACCTGCGCTTCGGCTTTGTAGGCTTGGCAGCGTTCAATAATCTCCGCAAAGCTGGCGCCCGGCACGCCACCGAGATCGCACCGGGCCATGATCACGAAGTCCGGGTCGAGAGCCTGTTTGGCATCCATCGCCGCCCGGAGCTTTCCCACCATCTCCTCAATCGAGATACAGCGGCGGCGGGGGCCGGATTTCGGCGGAAACGTCTGGTCTTCAATGTGGGCGCCCGCGATGCCTGCCTGAATGTATT
>VAZF01000677.1 GCA_005888425.1 Alphaproteobacteria bacterium | reverse complement strand
CATGGAGCGGCTCGGCTTCAACATCACCCATGTCTACGGGCTGACCGAGGTCTACGGCCCCGCCGTCGTCTGTGCCTGGCACGATGAATGGGACGCGCTGTCCGATGACGAGCGGGCGCGGCTGAAGGCGCGCCAGGGCGTCACCTATCCGGTGCTGGACGGGCTTATGGTTGGAGACCCGGAGACGCTCGCGCCGGTGCCGTCGGACGGCACAACGATGGGGGAGATCTTCTTTCGCGGCAACATCGTCATGAAAGGCTATCTGAAAAACCCGGCCGCGACCGAGGAGGCCTTCGCCGGCGGCTGGTTCCGTTCGGGCGATCTCGCGGTCATGCACGAGGACGGCTATATCGAGATCAAGGACCGCTCAAAGGACATCATCATCTCGGGTGGCGAGAATATCTCGACGATCGAGGTCGAGGACGTCTTGTACCGTCACCCGGCCGTGCTCGAAGCCGCCGTCGTCGCCAAGCCCGATCCGAATTGGGGCGAGACGCCCTGCGCCTTCGTGACGTTGAAGGACGGCGCCCGGGCCGAGGCCGCCGACATCATCGCCTTCTGCCGCGAGCACATGGCCCGCTTCAAGGCGCCGCGGCATGTCGTCTTCGGCCCACTCCCGAAAACCTCGACCGGCAAGATCCAGAAATTCGTGTTGCGCGAGCGCGCCAAAGACGCCGGTTAAGGCAACAAAAAAGCCGGGGAGGACCGCCTCTCCGGCTTTTTTACAACGCGTAACCGCAGCGTGGTTACTGGCGCTCCAGTTGGACGATTTCGTCCTTGATGCGGAGTTTCTGACGCTTCAGATCGTGGATCGTCTCCTGGTTGGGAAGGGGACGATGGTTTTCTTCATCGATGGCGCGATCGAGCGAAGCATGCTTTTCTCTAAGCGCCTCGATGCGATCATGCAGCGACATGCATTGCCCTCCTGCTAGACGGTCGTAATGGCCAATGTTAGCGCCGGATCGGCCCTCCGGCCAGAGGTTCCATCCCTCTCTTCGAGATAGGCGGTATAAGCGGAATTTACAGGGCGGGAGCGCCCCGTGAGCGGCGCACACCGGACAGATCAGGCAGGGAATCGTGATGCGACACAACCGGGAACCCGCCGATCCGCCCCACCGCCTGATCGTCGGGATCAGCGGCGCCTCGGGGGTCGTCTATGGGGCGCGCCTCCTTGAATTGTTGCGGCCCCTCGGGGTGGAGACGCACCTTGTCATGAGCCGCTCGGCCGAGGTGACCCTCGCGCTGGAAACCGCCCTCAAACCGGCCGATCTGCGCGCCCGCGCCGATGTCGTGCATGCGATCGGCGATCTCGCGGCGCCGATCTCCTCGGGCTCGTTCCCGACCATCGGCATGATTGTCGCGCCGTGCTCGATCCGCAGCATGGCCGAGATCGCCACCGGCGTGACGACGACGCTCCTGACCCGCGCCGCCGACGTCACGCTGAAGGAGCGGCGCCGCCTCGTGCTGCTGGTGCGGGAAACGCCGCTGCACACCGGGCATTTGCGGACGATGACGGCGCTCTCGGAGATGGGCGCGGTCATCGCGCCGCCGGTGCCGGCCTTCTACGCCAAGCCGCAGACAATCGAGGAGATGATCGACCAGACCTTGGGTCGCGTCCTCGACCTGTTCGGCCTGGATGCCGGCACGGTGCGGCGCTGGGGCGAGCCGCCCGAAGAGGGCGTCCGGCCTCTGCGCGCCAAACC
>VAZF01000562.1 GCA_005888425.1 Alphaproteobacteria bacterium | reverse complement strand
CAATAGGTCAGGTTCAGCTTCTGGGTGTCGATCTGGGCCTGATCGGCCTGCACGACCGCCGTCTGTTGCTGCACCGTCGCCGCCTGAGTATCCAGGGTCTGGCGGGCGATCGAGTTCTGTGCGACGAGCGTCTTATAGCGCTGCAGATCGACCTGGGCGTTTTTCAGCGCCGCCTGATCCTTGGCCAATTGCGCCTCGGCCTGCTGTAGCGCGACCTGGTAAGGCCGGGGGTCGATCTGGGCGAGAAAATCGCCCTTGTTGACCATCTGGCCTTCCTTGAAGGCGACCTCGACGAGCTGCCCGTTAATCTGCGTCGTGACGGAGACCATCGCGAGCGGGGTCACCGTGCCGAGCCCGCTTAGCGTCACCGGCATGTCGCCCTTGGCGACCGTGGCGGTTCCGACCGGCATCGGGCCGCCGGACTGGAAACGACCGGTTTGCGGCGCCTGCGGTCCCGAGCGGAAGACCAGCCACAGGATCAGCGCGAGGACGACGAGGAGCAGGATCAGATAGCGCAGAAAGCCGCGCCGGCGCGGCGGCGGCCGTCCGGGCGGGGGCGCCCGATGCTCCTCTTCGTCGAGATCGGGGAAGCTCGACGGGCTCGGCGGCACCTCGATGCCGGGCGTGTCGGCCCGGTCGGCACGGTCAGCCCGCCGGCGGGGCGGCGCCTCCGGCGGCAGGGACAATGGGTTTGGCTGGTCGTCCATACCGGCTCAGGCCGGACGAGGCTGGGGCGGCGCAAACAGCCTCGCCGCTGCCGCCTCTACGAAGTTCCGGCCCACGCCCATGCAAAACCCCATCCGTTCAGGACTTTACGGAATGAGCTGCCGATCCCTCCCCAGGGCGTCCCCCAACGCGGTTCGCGCCGCCGAGCACTTTCGAGGTCCCCGGCCGCGAGATTGCGTCCGCGCCGCAGCCCCTGCAATGGCAAATCGAGCGGTTGCGGGCGCGGAGCGGCGAATGGCCTCTTTCGTCCGCTCGCGGCATCGTCTCACAATGGTGTTTCCGATCGGGG
>VAZF01000561.1 GCA_005888425.1 Alphaproteobacteria bacterium | reverse complement strand
GCCAGAAGGTCGCGCCGCCTCATGTCAAACCCCCGCGGCCCGGAGGGGCTGCGCGCCGGACTATGCCTCAATAGAGTCGCCTCCGGTACCGCGCTCGGGCGACGTGCCGAGCCCGATCAACCCGCCGCCGGGCTGCGCCTTTCATACGCGCTGCCCCTATGCCTTCGACCGCTGCAAGGTCGACACGCCAAAGCTCGTCGAGTTGAGCCCCGGCCACGGCGTCTCCTGCCACCTGCGGGTGAACTGACGAGGAATCCCTCTCCCGCATTGCGGGAGAGGGTGGCTGACGGCGCAGCCCGAAGCCGGGTGAGGCTATCTGACGTGCGCTCCGCCCCTCACCCTCCCATCGCTTCGCGATGGGCCCCTCCCTCTCCCGCGATGCGGGAGAGGGGCGGTGCGGCGGCGCTATGCATTGATCGTCTGCAATTCCTCGATGCTGAGGCCGGTCTGGATCTTCTTGACCAGCTCCTCGGGATCGAAATCGATGCCGACCGGGTTTTTGTCGGTGGCGGAGCGGCTGCGCATGTAGTTCTGGCCCTCGATCGCGGTCGCGAAATTGTCGACCAGCAATTCGACCTGGTTGTGGTCAGGGTCGTAGAAGTACATCGAGGTCGTCACGCCGTGATTGACGCAGCGATGCGGCGTGATCCCGCGCTCTTTGAGATCGATGTACTGGTCGGCCAGCTCGTCGAGCGAGCCCATCGTAAAGGCGACGTGGTGCAGCCCGACCTCGCCGCCGGCGCGCGCCGTCTTGCCCTCGGCCGGGGCCTTGTCGGCGAGCGGCCCGGGATCGATAAACGCGACCCGGTGATGCTCGTCGTCATAGCTGATGAACGCGATCTGCTTGTTCTGGTGCAGCAGCTGCGCCCCGAGCACCTTGCAGTACCACTCGATCATCGCCTCGCGCCGGTTGGTCTGCAGCACGAGATGCGACAGCTTCTTTGGTGATGGCATTCGATCCTCCCGGGCGCACATCGGGCGCCCATTCGAGATTTCGAGAAAACCTGATGCCCGATTGTCGCACAACCCCGCCGCTTTGCCCATTGCCGGCGCGACCGTTCCGCCTTGTCGGACGGAACAGCGTTCCGCCGGCGCGGCTACGGCGGGATAGGGCTGC
>VAZF01000560.1 GCA_005888425.1 Alphaproteobacteria bacterium | reverse complement strand
GGCTGGCAGCGGGCGCGACCGACATGCGGAAAGGCTTCGACAGCTTGGCGGTGCAGGCGCAGACGGTACTCGGCAAGGATCCGTTCTCGGGCCACGTCTTCTGCTTCCGGGGTCGCCGCGGTGATTTAATCAAGTTGTTGTGGTGGGATGGCGACGGGCTGTGCCTGTTCGCCAAGAGGCTCGAACGCGGCCGCTTTGTGTGGCCGCGGGCCGAGCAAGGACTGGCGGTGCTGACGCCGGCGCAGCTGTCGATGCTGCTGGAAGGCATCGATTGGCGTCGGCCGGTGCGCACCTCGCAGCCGATGCTGGCGGGCTGACTGCGGCAAAGTGAATCGGCTCGTGCTTCGGCCGCGTCAAACGGCGGCCGATGTGATTCGATGAGCGAGTGCCGCTCTCGCCCGATCAGCTGCCTGACGACCCGCAAGCGCTGAAGCAGATCATCGCGGCGATGGCGCAGGATGCGATCGCGGCTCAAGCCGAGATCGCCAAGCTGCGCTTCCAGCTCGCTCGCTATCGCCGGGCGGAGTTCGGGCGTTCTTCGGAGAAGCTGGCCCATGAGGCCGAGCAGCTCGAGTTGGCGATCGAGGCATTGGAGGCCGATCAACCCGAGCTGCTCGCGACCGCCTCGCCAAGCGTAGCAACCGCAATCGAGAGCGCGGTCGAAGCACAGAAGCCGGCGCGACGCCCGCTACCGGAACAGTTGCCGCGTGAGGACGTACTTCATGCCGCACCCTGCACCTGTCCAAACTGCGGCGGTGCGTTGCGGCGGATCGGCGAAGACATCACCGAGACGCTCGATTACGTGCCCGGCCGGTTCAAGGTGATCCGGCATATCCGCGAGAAGCTGTCACGCCGATCCTGCGATAACATCGTCGCGGCGCCGGCGCCCGATCACGCGATTGCCCGCGGCCGCGCCGGCGCGGGCCTCCTCGCTCATATCGTCGTCTCGAAGTACGACGATCATCTGCCCTTGTACCGCCAGGCTGAGATCTTCGCCCGCCAAGGCATCAACCTGGAAACCTCAACCTTGTCCGGCTGGGTCGGTGCGACTAGTGCGGCGCTGGCTCCGCTCATCGATGCACTCGCTGCCGACGTCATGGCGTCCGACACCCTGCACGTCGACGACACGCCGGTGCCGGTGTTGGCCCCGGGCACGGGCAAGACCAAGACCGGCCGGTTATGGACCTACGTCCGCGACGAGCGGCCATTCGCCGGTACGCGCCCACCCGCTGCGCTGTTCTTCTACTCGCCGGATCGAAAAGGGGAGCATCCTCAGGCTCACCTGAAAGAGTTCCGCGGCACGATCCATGCCGACGGCTATGCCGGCTTCAACGAGCTGTTCGCCGGCGATCGCATCTTCGAGGCCGCCTGTTGGGCCCACGTCAGGCGCAAGTTCTTCGATGTGTACACCGCCAATGGCTCGCCGATCGCCAAAGAGGCGCTCGAGCGCATCGGCAGGCTTTACCAGGTCGAGAAGGAGATCAACGGGCGCGTGCCCGATCACCGACGACGCGAACGCCAGAAACGATCGAAGCCGATCGCAGCGGCGCTGGCCGCCTGGGCCGACGAGACCCGGCGCAACCTGTCGCGCAAATCCGAGCTCGCCGCCGCGTTCCGCTACATGCGGGCGCGCTGGACCGCGCTGATGCGCTGCTTCGACGATGGCCGGCTCGCGCTCGACAATAACCCGGCCGAGCGCGCGCTGCGTTGCATCGCGATCGGCCGCAAGAACTACCTCTTCGCCGGCTCCGATGCGGGCGGCCGGCGCGCCGCGGCGATGTACTCGCTGATCGAAAGCGCCAAGCTCAACGGAGTCAATCCGCAGCACTACCTCGCCGATGTGCTGACGCGCATCGCCGATCACCCGGCGCGACGCATCGATGAACTGCTTCCGTCGAACTGGCAGCCCGCTAATACCACCCGCGCTGCCGCTTAAGCTGGCGCCTTCACCGAGCGCTTACGTCTTGCCGGCGACGAACGGCGGCTCAGTGCCGAACCTCGCCGTTCCGGGGGGGAAGGCGGGAAGGTCTGAAATCGGCGCTAAGCAGAAGCCCGCGTAGGCATCGAAGGT
>VAZF01000559.1 GCA_005888425.1 Alphaproteobacteria bacterium | reverse complement strand
GTTAATGTCGGCAATCTGATCGGCCACACGGCGGTGCGTTACTACGTGATGGGCGACGAGTGCCAGAAACGCACCGCAACGGACGACGAGATCCGCGAGATGCAGGGTCTGGTGCGTGACGGCATGCAGGCCGGCGCGCTCGGCCTCTCCGTCTCACGCAACCAGGGGCATTTCGATCCGCAGGGCGTCCACATCCCGGCGATCTGGGCCGACGAGAAGGAGATTTTCGCGCTCGGCGACGTGTTGCGCGATCTCGGCACCGGCCTCATTCAATCCGGCGGCGGCAACGCGGCCGAGATGAAGGACGGGTTGATGAGCCGCCTCAGCGAGGCGACCGGCCGCACCGTCGTCTACAACAATCTCGGGCAGACGATGCGCCGTCCCGACCAGTGGAAAAAGCATATGGCGCAGGTCAGCGAGACCACGGCGAAGGGCATCCGCGCCTTTCCGATGTGCACGCCGAACCGCATCACCGACTATTTCCAGATGCGCAACACGCAGACGTTCCGCGGTTTGCCGGTCTGGCACCCGATCTGCCTATCGAGCCCGGAAGAGATGCTGAAGGCCTACGCCGACCCGGAGGTTCGCAAGAAGCTCCATGATGAGGCGGTCGAGTTCAAGAACGGGCCGGCGATCGGCATATGCAGCACCTGGTGGGACTACATGGTCGTGCAGACCACAGTCTTGCCGAAGAACAAATGGATGGAGGGCAAAACCGTCGGCGAGATCGCCAAGACGCAGGGCAAGGGCATCATCGACGCCTTCCTCGACCTCACGATCGAGGAGAACCTCGACACCGAGTTGCTGCATGGCGAGAACAACGTCGACGACGCGGCTGTCGCGCAGATCCTGACCTATCCCAATGCGGTCATCGGCCTGTCGGATGGCGGCGCGCATGTCCAGTTTCAGAGCGGTTACGGCTTTTCGACGCGCCTCTTGTCGGAATGGGTGCGCGAGAAAGGGGTCATGACGCTCGAACAGGCCGTGCGGCGGCTGACCTTTGAGTCCGCCTCGATCTTCGGCCTCTACGACCGCGGCCTGCTGCGCCCCGGCATGGTCGCCGACATCGTCATCTTCGATCCCGACACGGTGAAGCCGCTGCCGCTCGAGGTGCTGCACGATTTCCCGACCGGCGCCAAGCGCATCAAGGAGCCGGCCCAGGGCATCCATATGACCATCGTCAACGGCCAAGTCTTGCTCGACGAGGGCAAGCACA
>VAZF01000222.1 GCA_005888425.1 Alphaproteobacteria bacterium | reverse complement strand
CCGCAGTGGTCCTGTCATGGATCTCGTCCGATCAGGACCAGCTCCCCAGCGGGCACAGCGCTATCTAGAACAGGCCGAAAAGCTGCGCCTACTCGCGGGGGCCGAGTCGGTCGCCAAGATCCGGGACGTGCTGATAGTAGCTGCGGAGCAGTATCAGCAGCTCGCGGAAAGCCTATTAGAAGCGAAACAGCCCGATCTGCGCTAAACCCGGCGGTAGAGGTGGTAGCGGCCGAGGGGGACGCCGTCCGCCAAGGGCAGGGGCTCAAGCTCATCGTGTCCGAAGGGCGGGTCGCTGACCAATATCCCGCCGGCGCAGAGCAAAGGCGCGACGAGCGGCATCAGTTCGGCGGCGAGGGCGTGGTTGGCAGCGGCGTCACCGGTGCCGGCATCAAGATGCGCCAACGCGACCCGGCCACCGAGCCGGGCATGAGCCGCCGGCAGGGTCTCGCGCATGTCGCCGAGGATCAGCCGCTCGGGCGGCGGCACGCAGTCGGGATGCGCCGCCACCTTTTTCTCGCAGACATAGATGTCGCGCCCGGGAAACAGCTCGCGCAGATGGTCGTAGGTGCGGCCGTTGCCGAGCCCCAATTCAAGCACCGCGCCGTCGAGGCCGGCGACCAGCCGGGCCGCATGGTCGAGACAAGCGCGTTGCGCCTCGAGCCGGCGGATGAAGCTGTCGAGCCGGCTCACCGGCTCGGCTAGGCGCCAGCTTCTTGGGAGGCCGGTGCGCCGGCGCCCTCGCGCAGGCGGCGCACCTCGGATAACGCCGCACTCAGCTGCGTGTTCGTCGAATCGAGGCGGTTCGCCAATTCGCGCATGATCGACACCGCCATCGCCGGGAATTCGCGCACCATGCGCACGAACGGCTCCTTCGAGATGCGCAGCGCGACGACCCGCCCCTTGGCCCGCACGCTGGCGTTGCGTGTCGTGTCGCACAAGATCGCCATCTCGGCGACGATCTCGTTAGCGCCGATCGTCGCGACAGTCAGCGGCCCGGCCGGTCCTTCGAGGACAATCTCGACCTCGCCCTCGATGATCAGATAGGCCGCATCGCCCGGATCGCCCTGACGGCAGAGCAGCTTGCCGTCGTCAAAGCCGACTCGCTCGCTCATGAAGGCGACCAATTTGAGCCTCGCCGGCTCGATGTCCGCAAACATCGGCACGCGGCGAAGCAGCTCGTATTCCTGCACCAGACTCACGGTTTCCTCCCGGTCCCGTCGCGAAAACCCATAGCCCCCGAAAGGGGGCGGGTTCGCGCGCGGGAACCTGTATTGGTTATCTTGCAGCGTTCGGTCATTCCGCCGCCATCAATAGCGCGGTCAACGAATCCTTGCGGTCCAACTCCTCGAAGCGTCCCTGCTCCTGCAACTTGCCACCGCTCATCACCAGCACGCGGGCAAAATTGCGCGCGAGACTGGCGCGGTGCAGCACCCAGATGAGACCACGCCCGGCCATCTCCTCGCGCAACCCGGCGGCGACCTTGGTCTGCGCCGGAGCGTCGAGCCCGCTGGTCGCCTCGTTGAGGATCAACAGATCGGGCCGCTTCAGCAGGGCGCGGGCGATCGCGGCGCGCTGGCGCTGCGCCAATGAGAGGCGCGAGCCGGCGGTGCCCACATGATAGTCGAGCCCGACATCCATCACGGCGGAGCGCAGGGAGAGCGCCTCGAGCACGTCGCGCAGAACCTGCGGCACACGTGCTACGGCATCGGCCTCGCCATAAGCGATCTTGCCGAAGAGCATGTTATCCTGCAGCGAGGCGGCGGCGTTGTAGCGGGCGGGATCGAAAAACTCGATCTGGCTGCGTGCCTCGTCCGGCAGGCTCTCGCGGAAGGCGCGGCGCGCTTCGAGGAGGCGCTGCTGCATGCCTTCCTCGAGAATGCCGAGGCGATGCCTCGCCGCGATCAGCTTGAACGGCAGGGACAACAGCTTGTCCCGCTGCTGCCGGTCGAGCCCGCCGACCCCGCCATTTTCAGCGGCGGCGAGGACCGAGGCGAATTCCGGCAATTCATGCGCGCCGATAAAGCTGAACTGCTCGAAAAATTCGTGTTCGGGCGGCAGACCGGCGAACATCTCGGTCATCGTCGCGGCGACCTGACGCCCGGCCTCGACAAGGTCGTCGGTCAGCCCGAGCTGGTCGAGCACGCGGCGAACATGAATATTGTCGGCGAGCGCGTCGAGCTCGAAGGTGGGGCCGATCGGCGTCCCGAACAGCAGGTTCTCGGCGACCGTGGCGTTCGAGTTGTAGCGCTCGGGGTCGTAGGTCTCGACGAGGTTCGTGATGCCCTCGGCGACGAGCCGCTGCTCCAGGGCGCGGCGCGCTTCGAGGAGGCGCTGGGCGAGTTCGGGCTGCGCCGCCGGATCGAGCCGGCCGCGCAACCCGAGGCCGTAGATGTCCTCCTCGAAATCGAGGCGCCGCAGGATTTCGGCAATACGTTCGGTCAGCTCCGCGGGGCCGGAGACGCCGGCGCTCCGGTAATCGATCCAGTCGGCCTGCAGATCGAAATCGATGTTGCCGGAGCGGCGCGCCTCGTAGAGCTGTCGCTCGCGCTCCCGGCCGAGCGTCTCGTCGTATTCGGGCGGCCGCAGCGGAATGTGCCGCAACGCGAGCAGCAGATTGTCCCGCAAGGTGCCGGCAAAGAGATACGGCATCGCGGCGGCATAGCCGATGCGGCGGCCGATCACGGCTACCGGCAATTCGGCAAAATCGAGCCCGCCCACCGTGATGCGGCCGCTCGACGGCCGGGCGAGGCGCGCGAGCAATAGCGCGAGCTCGCTCTTGCCGCTGCCGCTTTGGCCGATGATCGCGACATGCTCGTCGAGCTGCACCGTGAAGCTCACCGCGTCGACGACGCGGCTCTTGTCGTCCTCGTCCAACGATACATTGGCGACCGAGAGCTCGCCCGTTAGCGGCATCACCTGCTCCGGCTCGGCGAGCAGCAGCTTGGCGTCGGTCATGCCGGAGGGCTGGAACTGCTCGACGATCTGCTCGTAGGTGATCCGCGAGTTCTCCTTGATCTGGTAGAAGTCGAGGAGCTCCTTCCAGGGCGAGGCCAGATCTTTCTGTGCCACCGTGATCGCGACCAGCGCGCCGAACGATAGATCGCCCTTGATGACGAGATAGCCGCCCAGCGAATAGAAAAAGAATGGCGTCAACTGGCCGATGAAGTTGTTGAGGAACTTGGCAAAGAATTTGCGCTTATAGATCTCGAAGCGGATGTCATAAATTCGACCGAGAACGTGTGCAAAATCGGTCAGGTTCAGCTTGACCGTGTCGTTCGCCTGGATCTCGACGATGCCGGCCGCCGATTCCTGGACGCGGTCGGCGACCTGGCGCACCGTGCGCACGCGCTGCTTGGCGAGCTGGTTCACCTTGAACTGCAATTTCGGGATGATGTAGCCCTGCACCGGGTAGAGCGCGATCGCGGCGGCGGCGAGGATCGGGTCCTGCATGAACATGAAGAGGATCATCGTCAGCAGCTGGCCGCCCTGGAACAGCGGCAAATTAAACGCGTCGCCGATAAAGCCGCCCAATTGCTCGCATTCGACCGTGATCATCGGGATGATCTGGGCCGACGAGTTCTTATGGAAATACGACAGCGGGAAGCAGAGCAGCCGCTGATACAGCGAATAACGGAAGCGCCGCAGCATGCGCTCGCCGATCTGGCCCTTGAAGGTATTGATGGCGTATTTGAAGGCGCCGTTGATGAAGACGAGCGCGAGAAACGCCGCGCAGAGGATCATCAGGTACGGCACCTGATCGAATTCGAACCCGAGCAGCTGCTCGGGGAAATGCTTGCCGCCGATCGCCCGGTTGACGATCGTTTTTGGCAGGTCGAGCGAGTAGTAGAGGAACGGGAAGGAAGACAGCGTCAGCAACAGCAGCAGGATCTGCTGCTTCATGCTGTGCTTCAGGATGAAGCGATAGACCGACGATTCGAGGTTGCTGACCTCCGGCGGAATAGGCGGCTGCGGCACGCGTTCTGCATCGGATTGGGGCGCGACCCCCGGCAAAAGACCGGGGCGCAGCACCGCGTCGGCCGAGCTGGCCGCCGCCGTCATCGCCTTCATCTCCGGCCTCCCGAAACCACCATAACCCTTGTCCTAACTCCTCATCTCATGGTTGCATCGGACCAATAACAGGGAGACATCGCGTGGCCCCCCGGCGCGATCATAAACGAGTCTTAATCTACAGCCATGACAGCTTTGGGCTCGGCCATCTACGCCGATGCCGGGCGATCGCCCATTCCTTGGTGGATGGCGACACCTCGCTGTCGGTCCTGATCTTATCCGGATCGCCGATCATCGGCAGCTTCGATTTCCGCTCGCGTGTTGATTTTGTGCGCATCCCGGGCGTGATCAAGTTGCGCAACGGCGAGTATGTCTCGCTCAATCTGCACATCGATATTGAAGAAACCTTAGCGATGCGCTCGTCGATCATGCGGCACACCGCCGAGATCTTCGACCCCGACATCCTGATCGTCGACAAGGAGCCCTTAGGCCTGCGGGGCGAGATGCGCCCGACCCTCGACCTGTTGCGGGCGCGCGGGACGCCGATGGTCCTGGGCCTGCGCGATGTCATGGACGACCCCGAGGCGCTCGAAAGCGAATGGGAGCGCAAGAACGCGATCCCGGCATTGTCGGAGTATTACAACGAGATCTGGGTCTATGGCCTGCCGCAGATCTGCGACCCTCTGGCCGGTATCGACCTACCGAAAAGCGTGCGGCGGCGCATGATCTATACCGGCTATCTACGCCGCCAGGTGCCGGTAGCGGCCGCCGCGGCCCCGGAAAACCCCGGCCTGGTGGACGGCGAATTCCTGCTTGTCACGCCGGGCGGTGGCGGCGACGGCGACGGGCTCATCGACTGGGTCTTGGCGGCCTATGAGCAGGAGGGCCCCAGGCTGCCGCCGGCGCTCATCGTGTTCGGGCCGTTTATGTTGCCCGAGCGCCAGACGGCGTTTGCCGCCCGGGCCGAGCGGCTCGCCAATGTCTACACGCTGACCTTCGAGGCGCGGCTCGAACATTTGATGGCGCGCGCTCGCGGCATCGTCGCCATGGGCGGCTACAACACGTTCTGCGAGATCCTGTCCTTCGACAAGCCGGCGCTGATCGTGCCGCGCACGACGCCGCGCCTCGAACAGTTCATCCGCGCCCAACGCGCCGCCGAGCTGGGGCTGGCCGCGATGCTGCCCGACGAGCACGACCACGATCCGGCGGTCATGGCGGCCGCGCTGTTGCAACTGACGCAGCAGAAGCCGCCCTCGGCGGTCGTCGTGCCGGGGCTCCTCGACGGCATGGCGAGCGTCAAGCGGCTCGTCCAGAAATGGCTTCGCGAGGGCCGCGCCGAGCGGCCGAAATTGCGGGCGGGCGGCCGAGCGTGACCGCAGCCGGCCTGGGTCCCGGCCGGGTTGCCTTTGTCCTGAAGGGCTACCCGCGGCTGTCGGAGACCTTTATCGCGCAGGAGATCCGGGCTCTCGAACAGCGCGGCCTTAACATCCTGATCGTGTCGTTGCGGCATCCGACCGACCCGGCGACGCACCCGGTGCATCAGCAGATCAAGGCGCCGGTGCTGTACCTGCCGGAGTACCTGAAGGACGAGCCGCGCCGGGTGTGGCGCGGCTGGCGGCTGGCGCGGCGGATGGCCGGGTACGGCGCGGCGCGGCGGGCCTGGCTCAAGGATCTGCTGCGCGACCCGACCCCGAACCGCATCCGCCGCTTTGGCCAGGCGCTCGTGCTGGCGGCGGAATTGCCGGCCGATATCGGGCAATTGCACGCGCATTTCCTGCACACGCCGGCCTCGGTGGCGCGCTATGCCGCGGCGATGCGCGGGCTCGACTGGTCCGTATCGGCGCATGCCAAAGACATCTGGACGATCCCGGATTGGGAGAAGCGTGAAAAGCTCGCCGCAGCGCGCTGGGCGGTCACCTGCACCGAGACCGGCCGCGCGCACCTCGCCAGGCTGATGCCCGCGCCCGAGAAGGTCATGCTGTCCTATCACGGGCTCGATCTCGACCGCTTTGCGCCGGCAGCGGCGCGGGTTGGCGCGAGCGACGGCAGCGATCCGGCGCGGCCCGTCGCGTTGCTGTCGGTCGGCCGGGCGGTGGCGAAAAAGGGGTATGACGATCTCCTGGCGATATTGGCCTTGCTGCCGCGGGAATTGGTTTGGCGGCTCGTGCATATCGGCGGCGGCGCGCTCACCGGGAAGCTGAAGCGCGAGGCAGCGCGGCTCGGCTTGTCAGAGCGCATCGACTGGCGCGGCGCGCAACCGCAGCCGGCGGTATTGCAGGCCTACCGCGAGGCCGATTTTTTCGTGCTCGCCGCCAAAGTGGCGAAGGACGGCGACCGCGACGGGCTGCCGAATGTGCTGCTCGAGGCGCAAAGCCAAGGATTGGCCTGCGTCGCGACCGCGCTCCCCGGGATCGCCGAACTGATCGAGGACGGGCGGACCGGGCTGCTCGTCGCGCCGGAGCAGCCAGAGCCATTGGCGGCGGCGCTCGAAATGCTGATCCGCAGGCCGGAGTTGCGATCGCAACTCGGCGCGGCCGGCGAAGCGCGGGTCCGCCGCGAGTTCGACATGCATGCCGGCATCGATCTGTTGGCCGACCGGTTCGGGCTGACGCCGCTCCGCGCCGCCGCCGAGTGATGCCCGCATGCGGATTGCGTTCTACGCGCCGCTGAAGCCGCCGGATCATGCGGTGCCGTCGGGCGACCGGCAGATCGCGCGGCTGTTCGTTGAAGCATTGCGGCAGGGGGGACATCAGCCGTTTGTCGCGTCGCGGCTGCGCAGCTTCGACGGCGCGGGGGATGCGCGGCATCAGGCGCGGATTGGGGCGTTGGGCCAGCGCACCGCTAAGCGTCTCGTGAAGCGGTGGCGGGAGCGGCCAGGAACAGCACCGGAGCTGTGGTTCACCTACCACCTCTATTACAAGGCGCCGGATTGGCTCGGACCCGCAGCCAGCGCGGCGCTCGGGATTCCCTATGTCGCCGTCGAAGCGTCTTATGCGGGGAAGCGCGCCGCGGGGCCGTGGGCAGACGGGCACCGCGCCGTTGAGCGCGCCGTGCGCCGCGCCGATGCGGTCGTCGGGCTCAACTCAGCCGACCGCGACGGGGTGTTGCCGCTGCTCCGCGATCCCGCGCGCTGGATTGCGCTGCCGCCGTTTCTCGATGCGGCGGCCTACCCGGCGAGAGACCCGCGCCGCGCCGACGCGCCGCGGCTGATCGTGGTCGCGATGATGCGGGATGGCGACAAGCTGGAATCCTATCGGCTGCTGGCCGCCGCGCTGGCGCAGCTGCTCGATGTGCCGTGGTCGCTCGACATTGTCGGGGACGGCCCGGCGCGAGCCGAGGTCGAAGCGGCGCTCGCGCCGCTCGGCGCCCGCGTGACCTATTACGGCGCGCTCGACGCCGCTGGCGTCGCCGCGGCGCTGGCGCAGGCCGACCTCTTTGTCTGGCCGGCGATCAATGAAGCCTTTGGCATGGCGTTGCTCGAAGCGCAGGCGAGCGGGCTGCCCGTCGTCGCCGGGGCAAGCGGCGGGGTCGGCGACATCGTCGTGCCGGGCACGACGGGCTTGCTCGCCCCGCCGGGCGACGCGGACGCCTTTGCCGCGGCGGTGCGGCGGCTGATCCTCGACCCGGCCGTGCGCGCCGCGATGGGGCTGGCGGCAGCGCAAAAGGTGCGGCGTGAGCACGATCTACCGGTTGCCGCGGCGCGGCTCGCCGGTCTGATCGAGACTCTCGGGCGAAAGCGCGCGGCGTGACGCTCTTCGCGCTGATCCGGCACATGCCGACGGAGTGGAATGCGGCGGGACGGCTGCAAGGCGGCGAGGATGTGCCGGTCGACAGCGCGACGGCGCCGAACTGGCAGGTGCCCCCGGAGCTCGACGGGTTCCGCTGGCTGACAAGTCCGCTGCGCCGCGCGCGCGACACCGCGCGGCTGCTCGGCATCGCCGAACCGGTCATCGAGCCACGGCTCTCGGAAATGCGCTGGGGGCTATGGGAGGGCGAAACCTTGGCCGGGCTGCGCGCGCGGCTCGGCGCCGAGATGGCGGCGGCCGAAGCGGCGGGAGTCGATCTGCGCCCGCCCGGCGGCGAGAGCCCACGCGAGGTCCAGGCACGAATCCGGCCGATGCTCGCGGAGATCGCGCAACGCGACCGCCCGACCGCGGCGGTGACGCATAAGGGCGTCATCCGCGCCGTGCTGGCGCTTGCCACGCGCTGGGACATGCGCGACAAGCCGCCCCATCGGCTCAACTGGTCGGCGGCGCATCTGTTCCGCCTCGACGAGAGCGGCGAGCCGAGCATCGCGCGCCTCAATGTGGCGCTGGAGCGGGTGTGAGCCGGTCGGTTCTGTTGCATGTGCAATATCTGCTCGGCATCGGACATCTGCAGCGCTCGCTGCGGATCGCCGGCGCGCTGGCGCGTGACGGCATCACGGTCACCCTCGTCAATGGCGGGCCGCCGGCTGCGGAATTGGCCGCCGATCCCAAGGTGCGCGTCGTGCAGCTCGAACCGGTGCGAGCGCGCGATGCGAGCTTTGCGCTGGTCGACGATGCCGGCCAGCCGATCGGCGACACATTGCGGGCGCGGCGGCAAGAGGCATTGCTCGCGGCGTTTGCGGCGGCACGGCCGGATGCGGTCGTCATCGAGGGCTTTCCATTCGCACGGCGCGCCTTTGCCTTCGAATTGGACCCGCTGATCGCGGCGGCGCAGGCGGCAACGCCGCGGCCACGGGTCATTTGTTCGGTGCGCGACATCATCGCGTGGCGCGACGACCCGGCGCGGCACCGCGCCATCGCGGAGCGGGTATGCCGCGATTTCGACGCGGTGCTGGTGCACGGCGACCCGAAGCTGATCTCGTTCGAGGCGAGCTTTCCGGCGGCGCCCGACATCGCCGACCGGCTGATCTATACGGGGTATGTCTATGAACCCCACCTCACCCTCCCATCGCTGCGCGATGGGCCCCTCCCTCTCCCCCCTGGCGGGCGGAGAGGGAAATTAGCGGCGACGCGGGGAGAGGTGGGGGATTCCATTCCGCGGAGCGGGGTGGTTGTGTCGGCGGGAGGCGGCGCGGCGGGAGCGGCGTTACTGAATGCGGCATTGGCGGCACGGCGGGACGGTTGCCTCGCCGATGCGCCGTGGCGGCTGCTGACTGGCGCGAACCTGCCGGAGGCCGAATACGCGGCGCTGTGCCGGTCCGCCCCGGCCGGGGTGACGGTCGAACGATTCCGCCCGGATCTACCCGCATTACTGCGGCAATGCCGGGTCTCGGTCAGCCAAGCCGGCTACAACA
>VAZF01000652.1 GCA_005888425.1 Alphaproteobacteria bacterium | reverse complement strand
CGTTTCCGCCAAGCGCCCGCGCCTTGCCGCCCCCGACCATGCGGCCCTTCTTGTCGAAATGCGTGCGGCGATTGCCGGAAATCAGCGTCACGAGCTTTGGATGATCGAGGTCCCAGTTGCGCACCGGCCCGGTGTCCATGTGCATAAAGCCGGAATGCGGATACCAGCCGACCCCGCCGCGCTGCATCGCGCGGGCCGCCTTCATGGCGTCGGCGAGCTTGTCCCCAAAATGCACATCGAGGGCGCGGCCATAGAGGTGCTGGCTGTTTTCCGCGACCCCGAAATGCGTCTTCGCGAGCATCGCGTTGGTTTGCGGCGTGCGGTAGGCCGACAGGATCATCGCCTGGCTCTGGCCGACCGCCTGCATCACCGAGGACAGGAAGTCGAGCACCCCGACATCGATCGCGATCTTCTCGCCGCTGTGGAAATCGCGGAGAAACACCGAGAGCTCGTCCATGACCCTCGGGATCGGACCGTTGTCGTCACGGTAGATGCCACTAAACGTCTCGCCGGTATGCGGATTGGCGAGATTGAGCCTATGCGGCTGCGGTGGCGGAAGAGGCAGGGCCCGAAGCATGTTGGGCAACGCGGCCGTGCCGGCGATCACAGACAAAAAAAGTCGTCGATCCATCGTCCCCGGATTTAAAGATGTTTCCACCCCAAGCGCCCGTAAGCGCCCTGTCCCGAGCCGCGCTCGTGTCACAGAGCGTCACAGACGGAAACAGTATATAACTGAGATTACCCGGAGATGAAAGCCGGTAAACCTAAGACGGCGAAGATTTGTCTTAGACCAGGCGCTCAGAATCTTCTTAATAGACGTTCGATGTAGTCTAATTCAATTAGAGGTCGAGAGCGTTCGCCGGCGCGGCGGCGCAGTTCGTCCAGGATCTGCCGCGATTTCTGCAGCGTATTCTCGTCGGGAATGCGGATATCGCTCTGGTCGTACGTGCCGTTGCTCGAGGTCGGCCGGCCAAACGGGTCACGCTCGATGCGGCCGCGCTGATCGCGGTCGGTGGCGCCGATCTCATCATCGCTGGGATCCCCCCAGCCCTTGCCGAGCCGCTGTTGCAATTGCTGCGCGAAATCCCGCGCGGCCTGTTGCAATTGATCGAGCGCCTCGGTCTGCGGCCCGATCGCCTCGCCGGCTTCGCCGCGCTGCAGCGCGCCGGTCGCGTCGCGCATCGCGCGCTCGGCGCGGCCGAACGGATCGGGGATGTCGCCCATGCCCTCGCCGAGCCGGCTCATCAGTTCGCCGAGCGAACGGCGCAAGCCTTCCTGCTCGCCGGCTTCGTCGCCCATCTCGCCGGATTGCCCCATCTCGCCCGGATCGCCGTTCCCCGGTTGGCGCTGGCCGCGCTGGCCCTGCCGGCCCTGTTGCCCTTGCTGTCCCTGTTGTCCTTGCTGTCCCTGTTGTCCTTGTTGGCCCTGCTGCCGCTGCGCCCGGAAGCTCTTGTCGAGGAGCTGCTGCTGGCGCTGCATCAATTGCTGCAAGCCGCGCATCATCTGCTGCGCTTCGCTGGCGCCGCGCTGCATCTGCCCGGGCCGGGCGGCGCGCAGGTTTTCCAGCATGTTCTGCATTTGCGACAGCAATTCGCGCGCCTGGTCGCGCGCGCCGCTGCGCGCCATCTCGCGGGCGCGGTCGAGCATGCGCTGGAGGTCGCGGCCGGTGATGACCTTCGACGGATCGGCCGGCTGCCGCGCCGCATCCGGATTGCGCTGCATCTCCTCGGCGAGCGACTGAAGGTAGCGGTCGAGCGCCTGGCGCAGCTCGTTCATCAGCCGCTCGATCTCGGCATCGGGCGCGTTCTTCGCGAGCGCATCCTGCAATTGCTGCTGCAAGCGCCGCAGATCCTGCTCGGCCAGCGCCATCCGGCCATCCTCGATGCGCAGCGCGGTTTCCCAGAGGATCTGCTGGACGCCGGCGATGGTGGTCTTGTCGCTGCCCTGTTGCAGCCGGAGCTGCGCCAGATGCAGCGCCAGATAGACCGCCGTGTCGTCGCGATACAGCACCGGGCGCGTGTTCAGATCGCCGATGATCTCGGCCACGGCGGGCGCGGACCCGGGATCTTTTGCCAGCTCCCTGCGCTGGTCGATGATGGCGCGGGCGACCGGGTGATTGAAGACCCGTTCGGGCAAGGTCATCGCCACCGCGTCGCTCTCGCCGGTCTGGCCGAGCGCATCGGTTGCGACCGGGGAGCGGCAATTCGAGCTCGACCGCCTCCTCCGAAGGCGGATCTCCCGGCTTGTCGCCCGTGCGATGAATCACCGCCTTGACGCTCTCCACTCCGTAATCGTCGCTGGCGCGATAGTCGAGCCGCAGCGCGGCGCGCGCGGTGCCCTTCGGCGGCTGAGCGAAGGTGATCGCCGGCGGGTTGTCCGGCACGATCTCGATCGGCCATTGGCCCAGTGTTGCGCCGCCCTGGGTCAGTGAGAGCATCCGGCCGCCGCTCAGCGTCGCCTCAAGGCGGAAATTCTGCTTGTCGACCGGCTGCAAATCGCGCCCCTCGGCGTCGATGGCGAGTTGCGGCACGCGGCCGCCGCCATGCACCTGGGCGAGGAGCACGCTGCCGGTCGGGATGGCGACCGGTCCGGGATCGCCGGCGCGCAGGAATTGCGGCGCCAGCCCGGTATATTCGGGCGGCGTAATCCACAGGTCGAAGCTGGCCGCCACTGCGGCGCCGCGACCGTAGAAGCTCGGCGTCAATGCCCGCACCGCGCGCTCGCGCCAATCGGCGCCCGCGTCTACGACCGCCAGCACCAAGAGAATCGCCAGGACCGATCTCAGCCCCCAGGGATCGTGCCGGGCCAGTCCGGCAACCGGCCAGCCGACACGCAAGCGGCGGATTGCGGCTTCCATCCGCTGGCGATGCGCCGCCCACAACCCTGCCGCGGCGCGGTCCAACGGGATGCTCGGCTGATCGAGCAGAGCCTGGAGCGGACGATGCGAGAGCCCGCTAGCCCGCTCGATGCGCCGCCGCGCCGCCACCGGATCGCGCCAACCCGGCAAGCCCGACCGACGGCGCAGTACCCAGGCAATAGCCGACGCAAACGCCAAGGCCAGCATCGCCAAGACGGCGATATGCAGCCAACCGGGCAGCGCCGCAAAGATGTCGAACAGCGCCAGGACCGCCAAGATTCCGACAACTGCGAGAGGCGGCCAGGCGGCGGGCCACACTCGCTCCCACAGTAAGGCGGCCCGTGCCAGCCGCATCCGCCAGAGGAGGCGGAGGTCTTGCCGAAGCTGGCGGCGCAGTTGCCGGGCGGCGTCCAAATCGCTCATGCGGCACCTCGCCGGCGCGGCGCCTCGGCGGGATCGCCGAGCCAGTCTGGGATCGTATCAAGGGCCAACATTGCCTCGTAGCTCGGCCGTTCCCGGATCACCGCAAAACGGCCGCCATGCACCAGCACTTCGGGCACCAGCGGCCGCGAGTTGTAGGTGGAGCTCATCACCGCACCGTAGGCGCCCGCTGCGGTAAACGCGACAAGATCGCCTTCCTCCAACCGCGGCAGCCGATAGCCGCGGTTGAACGTGTCGGTGCTCTCGCAGACCGGCCCGACGATGTCGGCCGGCTCAAGGCGGACGCCAGCCGGCGGTTCGCGAACCGGTACGATCCGGTGCTCGATATCGTACATCGCCGGCCGCACCAGGTCGTTCATCGCGGCGTCGAGCACGACGATCCGCTGTTCGCCCTGCTTGACATAAACCACCCCGGCGACCAGCACACCGCCAGCGCCCACCAGAAACCGCCCTGGCTCGAACGCCAGCGCGACATCGAGCGGGCCGAAAATCTCCTGCACCAAGGCGGCATAGCTCGCCGGGCTGACGGGTTCGGGATCATCCTCGTGATAGGGGATGGTCAACCCGCCACCGAGATCGACGCGCGGCACGCTATGGCCTTCGCCGCGCAATGTCGCCACGAGCTCGGCCACCCTGGAAAACGCAGCGCGCGACGGCGCAAGCTTGACGATCTGCGAACCGATATGCACCGCCAGCCCGACCGCCTCGAGACCGGGAAGCTGCGCCGCGAGCCGGTACGCCGCGGGAATTTCGGTATGCGCGATGCCGAACTTGTCGCCCTTGCGGCCGGTCGCAATCGCGGTGTGCGTCCCGGCGTCGACATCGGGGTTGACGCGGATCGCGACCCGCGCGATCTGCCCCCGGCTGCTCGCCAGTTCGCTCAACGCCCGCAATTCGGGCACCGACTCGACATTGATCTGGTGGATGCCGGCGTCGAGCGCGGCCGCGAGCTCGGCGCG